>JAAUSF010000226.1 GCA_012033255.1 Cyanobacteria bacterium RU_5_0 | reverse complement strand
GGTGGCTGTGGAGTGAGCAATTGGGCTTGTGGTTGGGGGTGTATGAGTCTAGGTTACGCCTGTTCACCCCAGAAGGACACTTGCTGCCCACCCCGGAAGAGTCCGCTGCCCAAGAACGCCAGCTTAAGGAGCAAGCCCAGCAACGGGCTGAGCGGTTGGCAGAGAAGTTGCGAGAACTGGGCATCGATCCGATGGATTTGTAGGTCAGCGATCGCCGATTCTTTCACCTATTTCTTTCCACAGAGCGTGCAAGCGCGGGACAATGGCTTGCCAATTGTGGTGAAGATGGCATGATTAAACTGTGGCAGGTTGAAACAGGGGAATGTTTGAAAACCTTGAAAACCGATGTTGAAATTGATAAAGAACTCGAAGAAATGGGCATTTCCAAGAAGGAAATTGTGGTGGGTTTTCATCATCCCTCAACAGGTTCACCGGGAGATACCACCTCAATCACTAGGGCTGGAGCAGGCATGTCGAGGGTAATGAGCGATTGTGAAGCTTTGCTCATTACTCGGTCTAATTCTGGAGTTAAAATCATAAGGTCGGGATTGTGAGCGGTCATCTGCTTTGGGGGCGACACAAAGTTGGGTGCCCCGTGCAATCAGGTCGATTGAGACGAACTGGAGAAATTGACTCAGTAACCACAGGGCAATTTTCTCATTTAAGCGTCGCTCACTCCCCATCTCAACTAACACTCCATCCACCAACTCATGGCAAGTATCCGTACCGTCGTCATAGCTCAGGTACGCTTCCAGGGTCATGGGTTGAGGGGTGGCGATCGTCATAGGGCAATCCTCATCAAGTGCTTGAGCTAATTCATTAGAGAACCTGGTGAGTGTAGGCGTGTTGTTTGATATTGTCTTCGGTTTTGACAATCCGATCGCTGTTGAGGACGCGCTTGCGTTCCGTGGAGAAGTTGAAGTCGGTTTTGGTCGTGCCTTGAGGAATGTGCGATTGGGCAACAGAGCGGCTTTTATAGGTGCGGGCAGCCGCAGTGGCGCGGTAGGCAAAATCGTCACAAAATTGGGTTTCGGGCGGAAAATCATTGGGGAGATTGGGTTCTTCGTCAGCCAGAATTGACCCTAGGGTTGTGGCACAGGCGCATTCGTAGGAGGTCGGAATGCCCTTGATGAGCGTCTCTAAAGAAGCAGAGGGGATTGGTTCAGCAATTTTGACTTGGTGAACTTCACCATCTGCTTTGATAAAGCAGGTCGCCAATCCGATGACAATGTAGTCATCTGCGGCGAGGTCAGGCGTATTCGGATAGATAGTCGTATTGGTCATAATGGCTGTTAGGGTGAGAAGCGTCAATGGTTTGATTTTAGATCGTTCGGTGCGTCTTCACTGGGAAACAATGGATTGTAACAGTGACGTTACAGCAGTTTTCAAATGAAGATCACAGATATCGGCACAGCACTTCGGTGGTTGCATGTCCAGTTTTTGCCCAACTGAATTGATTGGCTCTAGCAAGTCCTGCCGATCGCATCTGTCTTCGGACTGCGACATCTGTCACAATCTGTTGCATGGCGGCGGCAATCTCTGCTTCAGTGTAGGGATCAACTAAAATCGCAGCATCTCCAGCCACTTCGGGCAATGAGGAGAGATTTGAGGTGATGACAGGAGTCCCACATGCCATCGCTTCTAATACCGGAAAGCCAAATCCTTCCCAAAGACTCGGATGAACCAAGGCGATCGCCTGATTCAAAACGATTGGCAAGTCATTGTACGACAGATAATCGAGAAACTTAACTTGCTCGAAAATGCCGAGTTCGTTGGCTTGAGCCTGAAGCAGAGGGGTATAGCGGCGATCGGGAGAGCCAGCAATCCACAGTTCATAATCGTTGCGCTGAGGCAGCGTGGCAAAGGCGGCAATCAGACGATGCAAGTTTTTGTAGGGATCATGCCGACCGACGTAGAAGAAATAGGGGCGATCGGGTGGAGGGCGATCGGTTAAATCGAGGGGGCGGAAATGGGTTGTATCGTGGGATAACGGGATGGGTGTAATCTGCTTTGCGTCAATTTTGAAAAAATCAATAATATCTTGAGCCGTCGTGCTTGAGTTGCAGATAATGTGTTCGGCTTGCTGGAGGACATGCGGAACGTAATGTCGAGCGTATTGCGTGAGAGGAGATGTCCAGTGGGGAAAGCGGAGCGGAATTAAATCATGGATAACGACAACGGAACGACAGTCAGAGAATAAAGGCGCTTCTGGAATGGGTGAAAATAGTAAAGCGGACTGTAACTTGGCGTAGATTTTGGGTAACTGAAACTGCGTCCAGATCAACCGACGCAGATGCCCTGCTTTGCCCTGCTCTGGCGTCATATTAGCAGGAAGTTCGTAATAGGAATAACCGGAGCGATCGCCGTTTGAAAAATTAGGAGAAGCCAGTAGTGTTAGCTGAGGTAATCGCAATTCCGGAATGAGATTGATTCCGTAGGTGGCTAACCCAGTTGGCTTTGTGCCAACAAACGATAAATTAACAACAATCACTTTCTAACGGTTAAGTTGTGACGGCGAAGTTTTTTCAGCTTTAGCTTTAAGATATTCGTGATGAATGAATTTGAGCGGCGTCTTAATGCTCTGCTTCAAGTAATCTACGTAGAGTGGTTTTACATGCTGAGAGGTATACCTTAGCGGCGGCAAATCTTTTCGAGTTGAGAAGATCACAAAAACTTCGTTGGCAAAGACAGGAGAAAAGCCTCGCATCATTAATTTAAATAAAATCAACCCCACTGGCACAGAACCCAAGAAAACATCCTTTCCTTTGTGAAGAATGAGCCATTGAGCCTCTCCTTTAGTCAGGAAAGAATCATACTCACAAATTTCTGTGGCTGGCAGTTGAGATTTAAATACGATCGAAGACGCCAGCGTTTCTTCTGGCTTCATCTGCTCTCGCAAAAAATCGATCGCCTCTATCCATTTCGGACACTTAAAAAACGGAGCTAATGTACTGCACTGCCGCAAAACGTTTGCTGGAAAAGCCTGCACGAAAGTGAACGCAACACCCACTTGACGCTTATCTGGATCACGCGGATTATTAGCATTCAAGGGTGAAACTCGATTGACTCGAAATGTGCATTCGATCAATGGATGATTAGGATCAAGGACTTTTGCAGGAATAAAGCCCTGACGAAACTGGGTTCCCTGATCGCTCAGTAGGATGTGCAGTTTGACCGGATGACCGTTAACCTCTAGCCACAGACTATCCAAAATATCGAGAGGGACGACTTGAATACAAATTAAGCGCAATTCAATCACAAAATCTGTATCTTTATCCACTCGAACAGGCAGATCTAATGTAGATGCGGTGCTGGGTCCTGTCCACCGATAAATGGGAATGTCTTTCGGATATTCTCGCCGTTGCCAACCCGCCCCTCGCAACGATTGAGAAAAATCATAAGTGTATGAATTGGCTGTAATATTGTGCGACTCAATATATCGCTGTTGATAATGCTTATCTAACAGGGTAAACAGTCGTTCAGTGGCGATCGGTTGCTGAGGGTCGAATGATTTGAGTTCGTCTGGAGTGCCATATTTTTCTACTAGCGTCCGGAGCATTTCAGAGAAGCGAATCTCAAAAATTTCTTTGGCATCTTGATACAAGGCCTGATCCAGTTGCGTATTCTCTTTGATCACCTCTAGAGTGCTAGCTGGAATTTCCTCAAGTGATTTTTTAGCCTTGGCTGCATTTTCTTTGCGAGTATTGATGATCGGCTTCCAGCCAAAAATATAGGACAGCAAAAACAGCGAATCTTGAAATCGCTCGACCAACCCGACAAAGGCAAAGCGATCGAGACTTTCCTTTGCCAGTTCAAGAATTTCTGTTGGGCTGAGACCATCCAGTTTAAACCGATGGGTTTTTGCAATGTGATAGGTTTGAATGTTTTTCCTAACTTTTCCTGCCGTTAATTTTTGAGCAAATTCCTCTAACGTCATATCTTTGACGGCTTCGTAATGCGGATCTCCGGGCATCCGACGAATATACTCGTAGTGAGAAATGACACGAGCAACAGGTTCTCGCAAAAAAGTGACATTGACAATATTTTTTCCAGGGATAAGTTCGGGGATATTGATAAATCCTAAATGCCCCCTGAGTAGGCGATATTTTTGTAGTTCCTCAAAAGGAATTTTAGCAAGCTGAGCGTTTAGAGTCGCTGGGCAAATTTCCTCAACGCTGAAATAATCTTCAACGATCGTCCTGAAGGTCATGCCGGCGGTTTTGGGAATATGAGAAAAATATAGGACATCACTCTCAGTTAGGTTATGTTGCGGCGGAAATTGTCTCATATCTCTGGAGGAGTTCGTAAACGTTCTTCTACTCTAAATACCCTACAGACTAGCTTTGTTCACTGTATTCAAATTGAACGGAACATTAGACGCTTCGCAATAGTGTTCAACGACTTCGATCGGATCACCAATCATCTTAACAACGTGATTCTCGATCCACATCGCTCGACTGCAAATATTTACCACACTGGCAACTGAATGAGTGACTAAAACCATCGTTACATCGCTCTCTTGAAAGCTCTTCATTTTGTTTAAACACTTTTGCTGAAAGCGAATATCACCCACTCCCAACACTTCATCAATCAATAGAATTTCTGGATCAAGATGAGCGATAACTGAGAAACCGAGCCTTGCCATCATGCCACTGGAGTAGACGCGAGTAGGACGTTCAATAAACTCTCCTAGCTCAGAGAACTCTACAATCTCCTCCATTTTTTGCATGATTTCTCGTCGAGTTAGCCCCATCAATACACCATTCAAAATAACATTTTCCCGTCCGGTCAATTCAGGGTGAAATCCGGCTCCCAAGGACAGCAGTGGAGAGATTCTACCTCGGATAATAATGTTACCTCGATCGGGTTTCAAAACCCCCGCAATCATGCCTAATGTCGTACTCTTACCCGCTCCATTTCGACCGATAATACCGAACTTTTCACCCCGATACACCTCAAATGAAATATCGCGCAGCGCCTCAAATCGCTCTTTCTTGATTGCCGCTAAACTTCTGGAAACATCAAAGAGAAAATTTTTGATTCCTTGGATATGCCCGTAGAGCGGGTAGGACTTACTCACATTTTGAAAGCTAATGACTGGCTCCCTCATAGCAACTCCGCGAACTTGCAGGAAAGCTTTTTGTAGATGGAAAATCCGATCGCAAAAAACAAGATGGCATACAGGATACTGAGCAGAACATACAGAGGCTCTAGCTGTCCATGTAGAATCAACTTCCTCCAGTTGTACATCAATGGAGTTGCCGGATTAATCACAATCAGCAGATCTCTATAGCGTTCAGGAAAGCGATCGACATCGTAAATAATTGGAGTGAAATAAAACAGGAAATTCATGATTACCCCAGTTAGCCGCTCTAAGTCTCTAAAAAAGAGATTAATAGAGGATAAACCGAGTGCTATTCCATACGCCATGACAAATTGAATCGTCAATAGAATTGGAAACCCATAGATCCAGGATAGGCTTGGGGATTGACGGTAAATCACCATGAACAACAAAATCACAGGAATCGTAATGATGAAATGAATCATATGATTCAACACCGCACAAAGCGGCACGATATTCCTGGGAAAATTCACCTTTTTAATGATGGAGCCGCTGCCAACAAATAGGTTTGGAGCCGAGTTAACCGAGTTTGATAGCCATTGCCACGGAAACAGACCCGCGATCAAAAACAATGCGTAGTTTGGTTCACTAACCCTTAGGAAAACTTGAAACGCGATGTAGAAAACTAGAGCAGATGCTAGCGGGTTCGCAAGCGACCAGAGATACCCTAATAGCTTGTTTTTGTACCTGACTTTCAGTTCTTTTTGCAGAAGGACAATGACCAAGTCCTTGTAATTATCTAAACTACGTTGATTCCCGAAGTGTTTAACCTTACCAACGTCTGTTGCTAATCGACTGCTCACACCTAACCTCTCCCCACCTTGTGATGTTTCCGAAAGACCAGCGTTCATGGTCAATTCCCCAGCTTGAAACTATCCTATCCTTCTCCTTCTTTACAGCAAACGATACTCTGCATCGCTTGTAGTCATCACTCGTGAAGTTTAAGCATTAAATCCAGTCATTGTGGGGTGGGCATCTTGTCCGCCCAGTGCCGAGGACACCCCTCCCACAAGAGCATTATCTGATGATTTTCTTAAACTCCTTTAGTGATTTCAAGGTTTGGCACGATCGATCAACCCCTTAAACCGCTAGAGCAGTAACTACGACCTGACTTTGCCTAACCTCCACAACACTATAACAGTGTGAATAATCTCTTAAATTGCCAGATTAATAGATTTCAGGGAGTGAAAGTAGCTTATACCACCTTTTGAACTGTGTCTATTCCTTAACCTGACATTCCAAAGCAAGATAATACTCTACTCTGGCTCGATCCAAAATACCCTCCCTGATGAATTTAGCCGTAAAACCTGTCACTCCCGATACTGAGGGTTCAGACGTTGGGAGTTAAGGCGGGTTCCGGGGGATGAGGGGATGAGGGGATAACCTGATTGACTGACAAATCTTTTACCCCTCATCCCCCAACCCCTTCTCCCACATGGGGAGAAGGGGAGCCGGAGCTAAGATTTGGGTTTGAAGCCC
>JAAUSF010000067.1 GCA_012033255.1 Cyanobacteria bacterium RU_5_0 | reverse complement strand
AAGTTGCTGCTTGGCAGAACCAGCGTAATGAAGAGGAAACCTGGATTGATTGGCGCTTTACCACCCAAGATGCTCGCATCAAGCTTCACCGACTTTACCCGTCAGTTAATAATTGACAGACCACTAGCCCATAATCACTCCAGCGAACATCTGCCAGCACTTTGCCGCTGTATTGGTCAATGTGCATCGTCACTTCCTGGGTTGGATCATTCGGGAATGCCGAAACGGTATAGACCCCTGTTTCTCCCTCCGGTGGCGTTACAGTGAAGCCAGGAGGCGCACCTTTCGCTTGAGCTAAGGCAATCACAGAGTTGAGATCCACTGAAGTACCAGTACCGCTCTCTTGAGCCGTAGAACTGGCATTGCTATGACCGGAGTGATTGCTATGACTAGATACTGTAGATTGCGGCATTGGTAGCTGTTGCACTGCCCAGGGCACGACCTGTCCGCGTTGATTGAGTGAGCCAGTTAAAACCGTTGATTGAGGAACGTCATCCCACATTTGGGCTGGAAATCTACCCCATACTTGAGCGAAGGTATCTCCCCAAAAGCCAGTCCACGGCAAACCTGTGAGGATCAGAAAACCGATCAATAGGATGCCATAAAATCCGGGAACCGCGTGTAAGTCTCGCCAGAATACCCGTTGATTCTTGCTCCAAAGCCGGGGAACGAGAGTGCCTAAGACTGAGAACTTGTTGCGGGGCAGCCACAGGTACAGTCCTGAAATTAGCAGCACCAATCCCCAGCAAGCAGCCAGTTCAACCAAATAGTCTCCAACTTTGCCAATCAGTAACTCGCCATGAATCTTTCTAGCGATCGCTGGAGATTGTTAACTTCATTGCGATCGCCCAACACCTGACCGTTGTAGGGATTCACAAAGACCATCAGGTTACGCTCATTTGCCGTTGCAATTGACACTTCGGTACTGCGATCGGGGGCAACATTGGGCGTAATTTGCGTTACGGTTGCATCAGGATAAACATTCTGAGCAGACTGTACCTGCTCTGTGTAAGGCAGCGCAGTTATTCCAGGCTGCACAAACATCAGATTGTGATACATAGCAGTATCTAACTGCGGCTTGAAGAGATAGATAATCCCTGTTGCTGCCAGAATGAGCATGAAGGGAATGACAAACAACCCGGCATAGAAGTGCCAACGCCAAACGGTACGGTAAAACCGATTACCCGGAGATTGGGTGGTTGAGGTTTGATTGAAAGCGGTTGCCGATTCACTCATCTTGATAGTTTTGTGTCAGAAACAGAGGCGTGATGACTATGCCTCACACCTGAGAACACTGTCAAAAGACAGGCTGTCAAACTGTTACAAACCTTTAGATTACAGCGACTCAAGCAAACGCTGAAGGGGTTGACTGCATTTGATCCAAAACATGCAGCGTATTCTGATAAGCGATCGTTTCACCCTGCTCATGAAAACATTGGGCGGCTTGCTGAAGATCTGCGATCGCCTCTTCAATATTTCCCATTTGATAGTGCATCATGCCTCGGTTGAAGTAGGTTTGAGCATGATTTGGGCTTAACGCTAGAACCTGATCAAAATCATGGAGCGCTGCCAAAAAGTTGCCTTCATGATGACAAGCACAAGCCCGATTAAAATAGGCTCTTGCATCGTTTGCATTGAGACTAATCGCTTGAGTAAAATCGGCGATGGCGTGTTGGGGTTCTTGAAGCTGCAAGTACACCACACCCCGGTCATTCAAAATGTCAGCCCGCTGCAAGGCGGATGACGAAGGAGTGTATTGAAGCGATTGGTTATAGTCTGCAAGGGCAGCAATCTTCTCCCCTAGCGCGACCTGTGCTAATCCCCGGTTGTAGTAAGCCCGATAATCATGAGGCTGAAGTTGAAGCAGGTGATTGTAGTCTGCTACAGCGTTCTGATACTCACCCAACCGATCATAAGCTAGCCCTCGATTGAGATAAAATTCCGCATGAGTTGGATCAAGTTGTAACCCTTGAGTACAATCGGCGATCGCTTGTTGGTATTGGTTGAGAACTAGATGCGTTAAGCAACGGTTGCTATAAGCAGGTGCAAAATCGGGCTGCTGTTGAATGACTTGTGTAAAGGCTTCAGTAGCCCGTTGATAATTTTCGTTGTGAAATGCTGCGATTCCTGTTTGAAACACCGCCTGGGATGGAGACACTGATTGTTCTACTGGCTCTGCCCAAGCCGTGGGCAACCCTAGAGACAGGATGAGGATAATGGCAACACAAAAACTGGTGAGCAACTTCTGAAGATGAGACATAAGTGTAGTTTGATTTAATGTTGGTATGTTGCTCTACTCGCAAAACTGGTGAGCAACCGACTAACTACGACTTCCAGCCTTGCTCGGCTTGGTCTAGCACATAAGCAGCAACGTCTTCAATCTGGGAATCATTCAAACTTCCCTTGAATGCAGGCATTGCATTTTTACCATTTTGAACTTGATTTGAATGGCTTCGATCGAAGCCATCTCGTATTTCTCTAAATCTGCCTTCTGGAGCGTTTTGGCAGGATTCACCATATTTCGCCCATTCATGTGGCAGGAGGCACAATTCGCTCCAAACACTTTTGCACCATTAGTAAGGTCAGCCGCGAGAACCGATGGTGTAAAGCTAAATAGGGCTGTAGCAATCAATAAAAAGGTAAACAGAACTCGTTTCAAGCGTAAACTCCTCATTGGATCAACAGTCTGTTCACCATCCTCATCATCGAGTCTATTTCTGTCAAAAGACGTTTTGTCAAAGATGACAGCTACTTAACAAAGGTCTCCTCTTGAAGTGAGTGGAGAAGAGACGGTAAGTTGCTGATACGATCACAAACTTTATAAGGTTAGGATTTGGCAGACGGCAAGTTGTTCACTTAGCAGGCTCATCTAAATGCTCAACCACAGCTTGATAGAAGTTAAAGACATGATCATCCTGCAAGCGATAAAACACATGCCGCCCTTGCTTCCGAGAACTAACCAGTCGGATGGTTCGTAAGGTTCTTAACTGATGAGATACGGCTGATTCATTCATGCCTACAGCCATTGCTAGGTCGCCTACACACATCTCTTGTTCCGCCAGGATTGACAGAATTCGTAGCCGATTCGGATCAGCAAGAAAGCCCAGAAACTCTGCCATGCGCTGAGCTTTTTCACTGCTCAGAGGTGCTTGTTGCAACTGTTGTGTCGAGGCAGCAGAACCGTTATGGGGAAGATCACAACAAAGGTCTTCCCCATCATCAGAAATTTCAGAAGTACGTTCAGTAGGCAGATCGGGCATTTTGAAAAGGGTTTAGCGATACTCAGGAATGGCAACCGCAACCTGTGTGACCGCAACCTGATCCTTGAGGGTGTCCATTTGCACAAGCCTCGCCGCAATAGGCTTTTTCATCTTTCATCACCGCATCGCTCAGATTCACAATGCAGAGGCAATCTGAACAAGCGCATTTCATCTGAGTCACTGTAGTCATGGAAATTCTCCAAATTAAGCTTCCTATTCATCTTAATATCTGAACAGTAATTCAGATGTTGGATCGCCGAAAATCTTTACGATCGGGAGAAATCGCTCCATATTACGTGCTTTTTAATGACAATTTTATGAACAAAGGCTAAATTGGTTGACTAAGTACTGGCAGAAAAACCATGAGCTTAACCAAACTTACCCTTTTTTCATGCCCTATCGTTCTTGCTGGTTTGGTATTGGTTAGCAGTCCTGCTGAAGCCAGTACACCTGCCAGCCTATTACAGCTAAACTCGGTAGCGTCTACAACTGACCATCACACTATTTCTGTTGCCGTAGCATCTCCATCCGATCGCCCTTTGCTTCCGACGGGATGTTCCTGTGCCCGTTGCACCAAAGCCGAGGAACTTCTACAAGGGCAATTTCCTGCTTTCTAAGCAAATATTAAGTTGTTAGATAGCAGTGGCAATTGGGTTTGTTAATCAGCGACTCCGCTAAAGCATTCAGTGCTGTCGCTGCCAGTAGCCCGCCACCCAACGCCCCCTCGATCGTGATGAAGGGCAAGCCCGATCGCATCAATTGGCGCTTAGCGATCGGGGCATGACTGAACCCGATCGGCATCCCAATCACCAGAGCAGGCTGAATGGCTTGTTGCTGAATTGCCTGACACACGGCTAGCAGAATCGAGGGGGCATAGCCAATGACCAAAATGCATCCATCAGGACACTTGCTCAACAGTTCCCTCCAGTTCTGTTGCTGCCAGAATGCTTGCTCTGCATCAGGTGCCGTCGTGACATGAGGGTCATCGATTAGGGTTGTCACCTCACATCCCAGATGCCGCAAACGGGTGTGATCCAACGCTGCTGCAACCATTGGCACATCAGTTATCACCGAACAACCTGCTTTGAGTGCTGCTCGACTGACAGCGATCGCCCCTTTCCCCACTCGTACAAAGGGCACCAGACTCACATCTCCACACGCCAGCACCAACTGGGAGAGCAGATCCACCTCAATTTCAGAGCGATCGCCCAAATCCGGCAACAACCATTGCAGCGATTCTTGAAAGGATTCAGGGTGAGCATGAACGTCAGCATCCAGTTCATCCCACAATTCCTCAAAGCCATTAAGGTGCATTTGAGTCTGCACCTCTAGCTGTTTCAACCGTGCCAGCACCTCTGCCTGCGTTGCCTGACAGGAGCGATCGCGCCCCAGCAATCGTTCCAGGGCAGATGCCGTGTGTCGGAGTTGAGTGATTTGCCCGACTACCACTTGATATTGCTGCTGTAGCTGAGATAGCAGTGATTCTGGCGCATCATGACTGGCATCCGTTTCCAGCAATTTTTGGATATGAGCCAGTTGAAACCCTTGTTGTTTTAGAGCAACAATCCGCTTTAGCCGTTGCACATCCGATTCGCTATAGAGCCGATAGTTTCCGGGCGATCGCGCAGGTTGCGGCAGCAATCCTAACTGATGGTAGTGCCGCACCATCCGAGGTGTAATTCTGCCCCCAACAGCATCGGTGAGTTCTTTGATTGTCAGTGTCTGCATCATTTCCATCAGAAAAGAGCCTACAAGCTTGACATTAACATTAATGTCAAGGTTTAGCCTGAGAGCAGGTGTTCTTAATTCTGCCCATGCTCTACCCTGCTCGTCTGACTCGCGTTGCCACTGATCACCCAGATACTCTGGCAGCGTTGCTTTGTGGAATTCTAGTGCTGCTGGGTTGGAGTGCCTTGCAGTTCAACTGGCTGGGGTTGGCATTGTTCCTTCTGCCTGCTGCCTACGTTATTGGCGGGTTTGAAAGCGCCCGTGAAGGGCTGACAACGTTATTCCAGGAAAAAGAACTGGATGTGGATCTGTTGATGATTGTGGCAGCCCTCGGAGCCGCATTCCTGGGGTTATGGCGGCGGGAGTACTATCTAATTGTAGATGGAGCCATTCTTATCCTGATTTTCGCTATTAGTGGGGCGTTGGAAGGCTACGCCATGCAACGGACAGAGCGGAGTATCCGTGGCTTGATGAGCTTGACGGCAGATACCGCACGGGTGGTCGTTGACGGGCAAGAACGAACCCTGCCAGTTTCAGACTTACGGGTGGGCGATCGCATTCGGGTCAAGCCAGGAGAACTGATTCCAACCGATGCGGTGATTGTGGAGGGAGAGACTACTCTCAATGAAGCTGCGATTACGGGAGAATCGCTTCCTGTTGAGAAAACGATCGGGGATGAGGTGTTTGCGGGCACGTTAAATGGCTATGGAGCCTTACTGCTGAAGGTGCATCAACCGCCCGAAAGCAGCTTGCTGCAACGCATTATCCGCGTTGTGGAGCAGGCACAGACCGAAAAGCCCAAATCACAGCAATTTATTGAACGCTTTGAGCGGGGTTATGCCCGTGTTGTTGTTTTGGTAGGAATTCTGCTGGCAATTCTGCCTCCTTTTCTCTGGGGATGGAGTTGGGAAACGACCATCTACCGCGCCCTAATCTTTCTCGTTGTTGCATCGCCTTGTGCGCTGGTTGCCGCCATTATGCCTACGTTGCTCTCCGGCATTGCCAATGGAGCCAGGCAGGGCATTTTGTTCAAAAGCGGTGCCCAGTTGGAATTGATCGGCAAGGTTAGGGCGATCGCCTTCGACAAAACGGGAACGTTGACCACTGGAAAGCCTCAGGTCTACAAAGTCATTCCAGCAGAGGGATACACCGAAACCGATGTGGTAGACCTCGCTGCCGCATTAGAAGCTTATTCAGAACACCCAATTGGGCAAGCAATTTGCCAGTATGCAACTCAAGTTTTGCCCACGACAGCTGTATCCATAACCTCTGCTCAGGCACAGCCCGGACAGGGAATTACGGGCTTGAAGGAACGTGTCCCCGTTTGTGTAGGGAAAGCAACGTTTGTTCAATCGAACGTGCAAATCGTTCCAACAGATTTGCTGACCAACACTAATCAATTGGAACAAGATGGCAAAACAGTGGTTTGGGTCGCTGAAGCAGGTAACGTGCTGGGATTAATTGCGATCGCCGATACCCTTCGACCCGAAGCAACTGCTGCGATCGCTCAACTCAAACGTATGGGCGTTGAAGCGATCGTCATGCTCACAGGTGACAATCAACAAACGGCAAACAGTGTGGCGCGCTCGATTGGCATTGATCACGTTTATGCAGAATTGCTACCAGAAGAAAAGCTTCAGATTATTCAAAAACTACAGCAGCAATATCAAACGGTTGCAATGGTGGGAGATGGCATTAATGACGCACCTGCACTGGCTCAAGCTACTGTTGGAATCGCAATGGGAGTCGCTGGGAGTGATGTCGCGCTGGAGACCGCAGATATTGTTTTGATGACCGATCGCCTGGAGAAAATTGCAACTGCCATTCGCTTAGGAAAGCGTTCTCAAACCGTTGTTAAACAAAACATTGCGGTTGCACTCAGTTTTATTTTGCTCCTGATCATTGCTAATTTCATTGGCAACATCACATTACCACTTGGTGTGGTTGGACATGAGGGATCTACAGTTCTGGTCATCCTGAGTGGATTGCGCTTGTTAAGTAACTAAAAGAATGAATGTGAGATATCAGTTATTTACAGATCCTTACTCTGAGATTGCTGCCCCTGACTAGGGGCGAGTCCTGCGGAAAGCTGCGCTAACGCCATGATGATTAAACCGATATCACCATGCCGACCACCGCCTTACATCAAAAATATCGCCCTAAAACCCTGGCAGAGCTGGTTGGACAACCCTACGTCCAAACCGCTTTGACCAATGCCATCAACCGGATGCACATAGCCCCGGCGTATCTCTTCACAGGTTCTAGAGGCACTGGTAAAACCTCTACTGCGCGTATCTTTGCCAAGTCTCTCAATTGTCTGAGCTTTGACGGACCTACTGATGAACCTTGCGGCATCTGTCAATCTTGCCGATCGATTGAAACCAGCAATAGCCTGGATGTGAGTGAGATTGATGCCGCTTCTAACAATGGAGTGGATGATGCCCGTGCCTTGATTGAGCGCAGCAGCTTCGCTCCAGTTATCGGACGTTACCGAGTTTTCCTGCTTGATGAAAGCCACATGTTAACCACTCAGTCCCAAAATGCTTTGCTGAAGTGCATTGAGGAGCCACCACCCCATGTGATCTTTATTCTCTGTACGACAGAAGTGCATAAGGTATTGCCGACGATTGTGAGCCGTTGTCAGGTGTTTCACTTTCGGGCGCTGTCGATCCAGACGAGTGTCCTTCGGACAGGCTTCGCCAACGCCCAGCACCTTCAGGAGATTGCGGATGCCGAAGCGATCGCTGTCAGTGATGAGGCTTTGATGGCGATCGCCCGTTTTGTAGAGGGAGGCTTACGGGATGCCCTTCAGCTTTTGGGTCAGGTGAGCCTGCTAGGTGAAGCGGTTACAGCGAATCATGTGATCGAAATGACGGGTGGTGTTACGGCGACAGACCTGCTGATAGTGCTGGAGGCGATTGCCACGAACGATACGTTTCAACTTCTTCAATTAGCTCGAACACTGGTCGATTCTGGCAAAACGCCCAAACTGGTTCTCAGCAGCTTGCTCCAAACCTACCGAGATCTGCTCATTCTCAAAGCGGCTCCCCAAGCAACAGATCTGCTTACCAGCCCTGTCAACTGTAGCCAATTGAAGGCGATCGCTACTCACTGGGATTTTGATGCACTCAATCAATCTCTGGCTCAATTGCAGAAAGCCGAGATCTATCTTCGCAATACAACCAACGCGGCTGTCTGGCTAGAGACGTGTTTGCTGAACTTGATGCCGATGTTGAGATCGATCCCCTCCAGCTCTCCAGAGGCAAAGCAGGCAGCAGGTAAAAATGGGCACAGCCGTAAAACAATCTCTGAGCCAGCTTCGACAACCACAGGTCACAAACCTACTGATTTAGCAACTCTCTGGCAAAAAGTTGTAGCTTCGGCTAAACCAGGAACCCAGAAATTATTGACTCAGGCGCGCTTGACCAAGCTACAAGGCACTAAGGCAATTCTGGAAGTTGCCCCTGCCTCGTTTGCAAAATTTGAGGCGAATCAACAGGCGATCGCTCGAATGCTTCAGCGAGTTACCCATAGCTCGAAGCCGCTAACTGTATTGATCAGAACGCTCACACCTACCAAGAATGGGAGATCTGCATGATTATCCTATTGGTTGGAGATGATCAATTTGCCATCCGACAAAAACTGGAGCAATACAAAGCAGAACTTGATCCACAGTGGTTAGAGCTTTGCTATCATCGCTTCCCATCCAGTGCCTTGGAACAAGCTATGAGTGCGGCACGAACACCCTCGCTCAGTGGTGGTAAACGGCTTGTGGTCGTAGAAGACTGCAATCTGAAACAATGGGGTGATATCCAGTTAGAAAGTTTGCAGCAACTTGCTCAGATACCGGATGCCACAATAGTTGTCTTTCTGGCAACAAATGTGGACAAGCGCCTGAAAATCTACAAGCATTTGATCAAGCACGGTCAGTGTTTCGAGCTGTCATTAATTCCGCCCTGGCGTACAGATCTGATCGCAGAGGCGATCGCCACTCAAGCAAAGCAGATGAAACTCCGACTGCCTAAAGATGTCACTGAATATCTGGCAGAGGCGATCGGCAATGATATGACCCGTGCTGCTTCAGAACTCTGCAAACTAGCAATCTATATGAATGGTCAGCCCGTCAGTCTTGCTGAAGTACAAAGCCTGATTCCTTGCCAGACTCAGAGCAATCTGCAACTGGCGGAGGCGGTTCGCAACGGGGAAAGTGAAGCAGTGGTGCGTCTGATCGATGAATTGCTGGCTCGCTCTGAGCCAATGCTGGTGATGGTTGCGACTCTACTAACCCAGTTTAGAACCTGGCTATGGGTTAAAAGTGCGCTTGCGAGTGGTATCCAGAACAACACTGAAATTGCTCAACTGTGTAACGTGGGGAATCCTAATCGGCTTTACTATTTGCGACAAGAGGTCGCAACCATGCCCCTCAGAACATTGATTCAGGCAATAACCAAACTGGTGGATTTGGAAATGTCGATTAAGCAAGGTGCTGTCCAGGCAAACGCCATCCTGCCCGCTCTGCTGGCGATCGCGCGGTTGTTCCAGACCATTCAGTCAAAGTGACTTTTGAGGTTGGGGGGTGAGGTGATCAAATTTTTGAATCGTTGTAATCAACACATTAACTGTCATTGTCAACATATTTCTGTTGTGATGGCTAACTCTTCATCTGAGCGAAGTGTTCTAGCAGCATACGATGAACGAAAATATAGCCACCACCTACCTTTTGCATAAAGAGTCGATCAGCAGCATAGTCGAGAAAATCGGCGTAATTCCACGGAATAGAGTTTTGACGATGAAGGATTAATCGCAATGTAAAATGCTGAAGACAAGCCCATCCACCATAAGCTAAACCACAGATCACTCCAAGCAAAACTCCCATACTTAACCCATCACTTAGTCCAATAAGTAGATTACTAATAAGAGAAAAAATCGGCACAAAGGTTAATCCAAAAATTGTTGTTATAGCCAACCCAGTAACGGAGGCATTCTTGATTGATTGCCAAATGCCTTGGTTTGGAATGTAACTCTTCTGAATTTCTAAATCTCTAAATCCGCCAATAAGTCCAAAGATTGATCCCAAAAATAACCCGAAAAACAGCCAAAAAAATAGAAGAGCAGTCAGAAAAGTAAGCAACCAAACTAAAAATCCACTGTTTAAGCTATTAAGCCCTGTAAAAACCACAAGGATTAGGCTGATAAAAAAACTAAAAAGAAAACCATTGTAAAAGCTTTTCTTTGCCTTTCTCCATGACCATTTTAGCTTCTCTACAGGTTCGATCTGATTTTTTCGTCCAAAAATTAGTCCAAAAACTAATCCAAAAACTAGTCCATAAAACATTTGAATGAGGGTCTCAATTGATTCATGAAACGCTGATATAGTAATTAATTTGCCAATTATCCCGACAGTCAAGATATGAATCAATGAAATCAAAGCTACAACAATGCTAGAAATAATGCCAAAGAATAGCGCATTTAAGAACCAATGAAGTACTGTTTGCTTACGAGACGATAACCAACTAGGTTGTAACTGCTCAATCAAAAATATCGTCTGCGAAGATTGCACCATTCTTTGTGCTAGCCAGTTCAGCCAATGCAAAGTTTTCTCCCTAAAATATTGTCGTGTCGTCCCTCGGCGTGTAAACATCCGATCGATGTAAGTGTCAAACAACTGCTTTTGTTGCTCCTCAAGTGTTTTTGCCTGAATTAAAACTTCAGCGGAACATCCCTGATAGGTCAAACTCATAATACTTAGAATTAGCGGTGACGAAGCAAATGCCCTAAGATCAGCATTGTTTTGAAGAACTGTTTTCAATGTAGATAAGGAATCTCCTGCTAGTTCTAAGAACTGATCAATTTGATGTGATGTTAAGGGCTGAATATAGATAGCACTACGTAGCTTTAAGCGATCAGACAAATGTTCATAGTCTTGGATACGGCTGCATACTACTAGTTCAGTCAAGCCATGATCCTGAACGAATTGATTCAAGGCTTTTATACAATCATTTCGATACTTAGCATCAACCTCGTCTAACCCATCTAACAGCAAGATCAGTTGTTCTTGCCCTACCCAGGCTTTGCCTAAAAGCTTGGGTACGTGATACTTCTCAGAAAGTTCTTGAACCAGCCAATTAGGGATGGACTTACGCTGTTGTGCCCAAGATGATAGGTTAATCACTACTGGTAGGGGCTGACTCAAGTCATTTTCCGTTCGAGCAATCAAGCTCTCTGCTAGCTTCAACAGGGTCACTGTTTTCCCTGCGCCAGGCTCCCCCAGAATTAACAGAGTACGACCCGCACCAATTCCCTCAAAAATATCGGTCGCAGCAGTTCCATCAGGAAAAACCTTTCTAGATTCTGAAGGGAATTCTTCTACCCCGCTTAATGGATTCTGAACGAGTTCTTTCCGTTCTTGTAAACCCAACTCAATCAAAACCTTAGTGTGGAGTGATCTCTTTAAGACTCCTTCAACCCAATCTTGTCTAACCCTATTTAGCAGGACGGTACGCCGTCGGTGTTCCTCTTGGCTAATGGGTTTAGCTGCACTGAGAGGAGCTTGAGGCACCTGAACTGTACCAAAGACATTGAGAGTACCTACTCCACCTTGAATTTGATTCAGGTTCAGATCACGTCCTGCAATACCACCGATTTGGACATTTTCAAGGATGCTACCTGAGATATTCAAACTTTGATCAGGTTGCTGAGGTGATGGTTCACTCATTGTGCGGCTATTCCTAGATCAAAAAACCTGATGCTACGCCTAGCCAGGGAGCGATCGTTTCTAGAATAGGCTTGACCTTTTGCCAGAGTGAGGTTCCGGCTTCCACCGTTTCACCAGCCTCTTTGAGTACCTTGGTTGCCCGTTGCAGATTCTTAGCTGCAAATTCCTTATCGGGTTCTTCTGCTTTGATTTCGTCACTAGCCGTTTCAATGCTGCGAATGGCTTTATTCTTTTGCTCTGGATGAAGGTTTGAGCTTTGCAGAAGCTCTTTAAGCTGGTCGAGAAGAGCAGTTACCTCGGTAGGAGTTAGGGGTTGCTCGGTTGCCCCTTCAACATTCTGTTGAGACTGATTAACCGTCAGATCACGCCCTGCTTGACCACCAATTTGAACGTTGGAAAGTTGACCACCGCTAATACTGAAATTTTGAGAAGGCTTCTGATCTGATGGCATAGTATCTCTTCCATAAGAACTTCTCTACAAATTTACACTGTAAAATATATTACTGCCCACTTAGTTATGTATCGGGCAGTTACACTACCAGACTTTTTTCCTGAGTCTCACCCACAGATAACCGATTCCACCGGGGTATCAACAATTATGGGAGCATCCCAGTACCCTGATCGTAATTCATAGCTTTGGGCATCAGATCCTGCGATCGCTGCAACTGTTTGCCAGGACTGACCCCAGAGAAGTGAACTTTTCAGTGGTTAAGGAGGCGGGCGATCGCAACCACTATGCAGGCTATTTCTACGATACCAGCGACGGTGGAAATGGGGCTTCTGAAGCCGTGTTTAAACATATAGCTGAACTTGCGAGTACTGCTGCGGCGATCGCCCGTGGCTGTGATTGTGATGCGGGTTGCGCCAAGTGCTTGATTCAACATGGTTGTCCCGATGGCAACACGGCGTTGCTGAAGCAACTGGGGTTGGTTTTATTGGATGCGTTGGCAGAGCCTCTGGTTGAGAGAAACGCTTTACCCACCGCACAGACTGAGGCAGAAATTAGCTCCTGATCAACTGATCAACCGTCAGCTATCGCTGCACATCCACCGATCTTCAGAAATGGAGGTCGGTTGTTCATTTTTAAGAACGATGGCTAACAAACTGGTAAGCAAAAAATTGGATCTAGAGCAGACCCTATCAACGATTAACCGGGAATTTGGCGCTGGTTCCATCATGCGCCTGGGGGATGCCAGTCATATGAACGTGAAAACCTTCCCCAGTGGCTCAACTGAACTAGATTTGGCATTGGGAGGAGGCTATCCCAGAGGACGCATTCTCGAAATTTATGGACCAGAGAGTAGCGGCAAGACCACACTGGCGTTACAGGCGATCGCTCAAATGCAAAAGCTCGGAGGTATCGCCGCCTTTGTCGATATGGAACATGCCCTCGATCCACTTTATGCCGCTGCGATCGGAGTCGATATCGATCGAATGCTGGTCAGTCAACCTAATAGCGGTGAGATGGCAATGGAACTGGTTGAACAACTGGTGCGTTCCAAGAGTGTTGATCTGATTGTGGTGGACTCCGTGGCTGCATTGGTGACAGAGGCGGAACTCCAAGCAGATATGGGCGATTTTCCAACAACTTCCATTGCCTGGTTGATGAGCAAAGCCCTCCGGCGCTTAATGAATTGCCTGCATAGTCAATGCACAGTGATTTTTCTGAATCAACTGCGTTTCAAGATTGGTGTAGTTTACGGTAATCCTGAAACAACCACAGGTGGAAATGCGCTCAAATACTACGCTTCAATGCGATTGGATACTCGCCGGATTCAGACATTGAAGCGAGGGAGTGAAGAATACGGCATTCGGGTCAAGGTCAAAGTGGCGAAGAACAAGATTGCTCCACCCTTTCGAGCGGCAGAAGTTGACCTGATCTTTGGCAAAGGCATCTTCAATGGCAATATTCTCAACGGGCTGGCTGCAACCAACGGGCAAGTAGATAGCGATTTACTGCTATGTCGCTGATGATTTCAATCAAAACCAGCCGCAACCTGAAACTTAATTACAACGATCTCCCACAAAAACGACAACTTCCCGAACCACAACGTTGTGGTTCAAATTTCGAGCCAGTTAATGCTGTCTGAATTCAGACAGTACTTTTTTCTCCCCTAGCGGGGTAGAGCATGGAAAGCCTTGCGATAGCTTCCATTGGGATAACGGATGTCAACCGCCTTTTTCTCTACTTAGTTTGAGACGAGGTTTGCGAATAGCCAGGTTTATAACGTAAGGGTTGTCTAGCCCGTTGAGCCTCTATACGGCAAATACTTCCAGACGCTTCCCTAATCTGGATTTCATATAAGCTCTCTGGCTAAGAGCGCTTGCAGAAAGGACATCTGTGTAGAGGTGGGCGAAGGGGCATACAACTTCGTCGAAAGGATTATCTCCATGAAACGAGTACCTGTTCTAGCTTCTGATGGAACACCATTGATGCCGACTAAACCCAGTCGGGCAAGACGATGGCTAAAAGATGGTAAAGCAGTGGTAGTTCACAATGACTTGGACGTTTTCTGTGTTCAACTCGTCACAGAGCCTTCAGGATACGAGATGCAGCCAATTGTCATTGGAGTCGATCCAGGCAAGCGATTTAGTGGCATTGGGGTGCAATCAGCTAGCACCACCCTGTTTATTGCTCATTTAATTCTGCCATTCAAAAATATCACTCAGAAAATGTCAGGGCGTCGGTTTCTTAGGCGCACTCGTCGTGGAAGAAGAATTAACCGGAAGATTACTTTTCATCTTCGTGCACACCGACAGAAACGGTTCACCAATCGCAGACGTAATAGGCTATCACCCAGCATCCGAGCGAATCGAGAGTTAGAGTTGCGGGTAGTTAAAGAACTTATGCAACTCTTTCCCATTTCCCACATTGTTTATGAGTATGTCAAAGCTCAAACTAACAAGGGCAAGGGTAAGAGCTTCTCTCCTGTGATGGTTGGACAATACAAAATGGTCGAGTGGCTGAAGCAGTTATGTCCGATGACCACTCAAGAAGGCTGGCAAACGGCTTCCTTAAGACGGCAGCTAAACCTGGAAAAGGACAAAACTAATAAGGCTGCACCCAAACCCAGTACTCACGCTGTTGATGGCATTGCTCTTGCTGCTAGCTATTTTATACAGTTCAAGGCTTTTCATACAAACAATAGCCGAGGTCATCACTGGGTTGGTAAGGTCCAAGTTACTCTTGCGCCTTTTCGAGTGATTGCTCGATCGCAAATCTTTCGCCGTCAGCTTCATTTTGAAAACCCAGTGAGCAATACTACGAATTACCGTCGGCGCAAGGGAGGAACACTGACGCCGTTTGGGTTTCGCTCTGGTGACTTTGTGAAAGCGGAGAAAGCTGGAAAAACCTACATGGGTTGGATTGGTGGATTCACACAGACCGAGAAAACAAAGAAGGTATCAATCTACGACTATACCTGGCGACGCATTGGGCAGTTTAGTCCGAACAAAGTGCATCTCTTACAGCGTAGGACAGGAATAGTTGTCGCTAAAGAACTCAATAAGAGTCTTACGACACCCTAGCGGGTCATTGATGGTGATCGTTAGAAGTTCTCTTGTGCTATGAAACCCGCTCAATTTAACCAGATCAAAGAGGCGCTGGGTAGCTTCTATTGGGACAATGACTTTGAGACATTTTGCCGTGTGACAGGCTTTAATCCTCAGTTTCCTTATGCTAAAGAAAAGTGGCAGCAATTTAGCACTTGCGTACAACTCATGGGACAGTTTGATGATGCGACTTGGGAAAAAATTGTGTCAGCCAGTTTTGCCAATCAGCGGTAAATGCAGTATCTAGAGCATAGACCATACGATCGCTGCTAGATCAAGCGAATACGTCACTGCTGCTATCTTGCTTTGGGGCATCTGCCCCTCTTGGTGTGTTTCATAGATTTATACACCATGCGATCAGTAACCCCTTCTTCAAAAATTGATGCCGCTCTTCGTGATCTTGTCACCAGACTCAGTAATTTTTCTGATGATCACTTTGATGCTCAATGGATGCATTTAAACGAGCAGGAACTTGAAGCTTTGGTTATCAAACTTCTCCAGCACTGGACTGAGCATCTTGATGGCAGACTGCTGAGCGGAATCCTGCTTGAAATTCGAGAGTCTGATCCTCATTAGAAGCAGAAGCCAGTCTGGCTGCCCAACAAACCGAGCCTCTACTGCCTAGATAGAGACTGTAGCGGCGACAACCGCCGCATAGGTAGGATAGTTATCCCTTCTTACCTATGGCACTTTTTACCCTGACTGATCTGCATCAGGTTCATCAACGTCAACAGCCTCTTTTGGGGCTACGCACTCATGAATCAGAATTTGCATTTGATCGAGCAGATCCAGCCAATTTCCAGTTGTTGATGAAACAGCTATTTTTGGGACTGCCAGTACAACCTCTTTTGAACGCCCACCCATTGATGGCTCGATGGGTCGCTGAAGTCCAAGAACTGGTTCCAGAGCTTTTCCAGGGTAGGAAAAAACTCTGGCTTGATGTACCAATGGTTGCTCCTCTGAGGACTGGGGACGCTCCAATTTTCATTCAAGTTCAGGTCAATTATGGTCTTCGACGAGGGATGCCCAGGCTTTATGAATGGGCGATTCGCTCTGCAAAACCAACCTGGCAAGATGCTGTAAAACTTTGGGTGATGGCTGTGCATTACGCCATTCCTCCAGAGAAGTTATCCCTGATCGTTCTGGCACTTCATCCATCTCTACCAGCTCAAAAACTCCGATTGCAGTGGGATCAAGAACAACAAGAGCAAACGCAGCAGTGGTTAATGCAGCTCCTGACTCAGCCTACCAAGCTTCCAGTGCCTGAAATCCACACGAACACTGATTATTCGGTGCTGCTGAACTTAGATGCAATTCCAGAAGTGTCTCTGTAGCAAAGAATCAGCGCTATTTTACATCCATTTCTACCTTTAAGATAATGCGAGGTGTTTACTCATGACAACGCGAGACTCTTCAAGTCGGCAAAGCCGAACGCATCAATCAAATGATCCTACACGCGCAATTCCAGTCTTGCATCCAACGGCTCCAATGCCAGAGTTCTCATTCTTCCAAATTGTTAAAGTAAGAACAACCAAGGAAGTTGGAACAGTTGTTGGAATATGGTGTGTCCAAACGGAAGAACAGTCCTATCAGTGGCTTTATCGATTAGAAGGATTGACAGAACGGAGTACAACCTGGTGGCAAGAATTGCAGATTCGTAGTTTGGATCGTAGACAAAATCGTTGATATGTTTGTTTTCATGACAGAGCTATTCTTGTAATCCTGGTGTTGTAAACGTTCGTTTAGGAAAATGATCGAGTACATCAGTTTCAACACCACTTTTTGGTGAAGGCGCTGATGCTTCTTCTTCACCAGAAAGTGGCAGCATACGCTCCGCTTCTTCAATCCGTTCATACAAAGCTTGCGTTAATGCATCTACGTTTGGCAGGATTACTTGACTTTCTAAAGCCGCTCTCACTTGTGATTCCCATAGACCTTCACTTTCCTTTGCTCGTTTTTCATCCGATTTAGAGACAGGAACAATCAACGGATAAGGAATCGAAGCCTGTCCGCCTGAACTATAGCCAGGACTGGTGATCACGCATTTGCCTTGAGGAAATTTGAGAATTTCATCGGCGCTGATCACCGGCATTTTTTGCAGATTTTCACTCCAACTAATTGAGCGGCTCATTTGTCCACCGAGCGATCGCCCTGTCGTTCGATTTTTGATCAGCACTTCTTTTTCGCCATACCGTTTCGAGTAATCCTCAGCCGTCTTATGATTACCGGGATTGAACAAGACATGGGTGCTACAGGCAGAGGCGATCGCTGCGCCCATCTTGTCTCCATAAATGTCATAGAGTTGATCCAAGCTTTGAATGCCCAGGATGAAGCAGGCTCCATTGGAACGGTATTCGTTAATCCATTGTGGTAGGCGATCGAGTTTGATCGAGGGCAACTCGTCTAGCGAGATAATCAACGGGTCTTTGCGGGGTGTGCTGAGATTGCCCACAATCATTAGGTGAATCGCAGCAGCTAATAGCGGACCCACCACACTGCGACGTTCATCATCCAACTTGAATACTACGATCTCTCGTCCTTCCAAACGTGTTGGAATCGTGGATTTGCCAATAAAGGCTCGGAGCAGGTCTGCTTGAATGAACGATGAGAAGGTGCCTGCGGCAGTTGTTAGGATACCAGAGATTGTTTTTTCAGCGTCCTTCGCACTGAGGAACTGTACAAAAGAGGTAGCGACCCATTCATCCAACTGTTTGGATTGCACCGCATAATCGATTCGATGCACCAAGTTAGGCAGGCGCAATACGGCGTAGAGCATTGCCATATCAGGATAGCGGGAACCTTTGACCAGTTGCAGCAATGCCTTTGCCAGCAAGTCTCCTGCCTTGGTGAAAAACTCGTCGCTCCGCCCGCCATCACCCTCCCTGGCGTTGCGATTAATGACTTTACCGATCTCCCCTGCCATCACTCCATCTCGCGCATCCCGCATATAATCCAACGGGTTAATCACGCTACTGAAGGCTTCTCCTGGTGCAAAGACTCTGACTTGATACCCATAACGCGCTGCCATCGGTGCATGGAGGCGCATCTGATCACCCTTTTTGTCGTAGAGCAGAATGGGAAAGCCTTGTTGCATAGCACTTTCCAGCATTCGATCGATTGTGGAATAAGTCTTTCCAGAGCCAGGAGCGCCAATGACCAATGTACCTCGTTCAGAACTGGGAAACCAAACCGTTGGGGATGCTCCCAATGTGGTTTGTATTGTTGTTATCACCCCGCGCCATTCTCCTTTTGCCCAATAACGAGGTGTGCCAGACCAGAGCGTTACTTTGTTGTGTTTGCGTTCCCGGATTTGTTTAAGTGAGAGGCTGGTTGCAGCGAGTTTCTCCGCTGTACCACACAGTTTGCCCGTAGTAATTTTGCCCTTACTCGATCCACTGATGCGGAGCAGCAATAATACGACCACCAACCCACCCAGCATCATCCAGCCCTGGGGATTGTTGTATTGCTGAAACATTTTGCCAAAGTCGATCGCTGCAAATGGTTGGGAATAGGACGGCACCTGAATCAAAGCAGTAGATGGGGGACTTTTACTGCCAGAAAGGGAGTTCCAATGGGTCGGCAAGGGGAGAGACATAGCAAAAGGCTGAGATTCTGGCAGAAATTCTAACGATTGCAGATCGGTGAGTGGATCAACTACCTGGACATTTTTTAGGAGGTGAGGAGATGCGATAGCTTGCGCTGACTTGTCAGTTCGCGATCTCCAAAGGCTCAATTCCCAAATCCTGCTTTAGGAAGCTTCTCAGGCTAACGCCTCAGCGTTGGGATAATTCATTTGGCTGCACTGCAATGGTTAAACCAACGAACTCTAGAAATAGCTCTACTAGCACTGCCAGAACGGGTGCTAAAACGGTTACTCCCAAATCACCAAAATCAACTGCGGCAACCAACTCTCGTGCGGCTCGAACCGACAGGACGGAGCCAGAAGACTTTGAGGTTGACACAGACCTACTCAGTGATGTCTACAATCAGGTGCGCCGACCGCAGTTGCCCTATGGCATTGTGGTTAATGACAAGCCAGCCGGTATTCTGATTCCGATCGATCAGTTGGAAAAGGCGGGCTGGCTTGCGATGCCGGATGAAGATGACCTCACGACGGTTACTTTCACTGAAGATGTGACGGGTCTTTTGATTACGGAAGCCCGGTTGCTCGTGCTGGCATTTGTGCCCGAATACATTCGCTACAAGTCGGATGTGGAAGACCTGGGCGGCACTGTGGTCGGACTCTACGATGAGTACCGCAACAGCCTAGACAAGAAATCGATGGATGTTTGCTCAGAACATGCGCTGTTGTTTCTGGATGAGGATAATCAACCCCTGCATACGATGCCGATCGTGGTGCGGTTCAAAAATGTTGCGCTCTGGAGCTTTAAGTCAGCCCGTGAGGAGTTCTACCGTGCCCTGGAAAAAACATTTGCTGACTACTTCAATGTGCCTTTCAGCGGCAAGAACGATCGATGGCGGAGTTTGGGAGTGTTGGAAGTGGAGTTCAAAGCCGTCAAGGAAGGGGAGGGCAAGAACAAACACGACTGCTGTAAGACGGTAGCATATACCAAACCGACGATCGAAACCTTGCCTCTCCTCTATTTGGGCACTCCTACGGCAAAGGCGCTGATCTGGCAGCAGCATGATGCGATCGCCGGATTTACAGAACCTCAATCTCTGCCTGCCCTGCCAGGAGAGGTAGAAGCTGTGGAAGTCGAAATATTGCCGCCTCACAAGAATGGTACGGCTAACAAAGCCTCAAATGCTAAACCTTTTACAAAACCTCCACGAAAGATCAGATCAATTGAGGAGGATGAAGATTTCCTGGATGATCTGGAGAACTCAGATACAGAGTTAGATGATGAGGACTTTGATTTCGATGATGATGACTTAGATGATGACGAGGAGTGAATCAATTTATCTTTATTGATTGTTCTAGATCAACCTCTACCATAGCCAGATTGGCTATGGTAGATTTTCTGCTTGTTACTCAGATAGTATGAATAGACCTGAATCATCAAGCTATTACGAGCAAAGTACAGTCCTTATTTTTCATCTCAGATAAGTTAAATCTAACTTTAGTATTCACATCTTTTCAAAGCAGCTCTTTTAGTGTGTGAACCTCATCAACGAGTTCCATTGAAATATTCAAATAAACTGTAAACGCCAAGTGCGTTAGAAACCAGAATAACTTAAGTTAAGATGAATTCATCTTGTCTGTTGCAATGATGTGAACATCAATATTTCTGAGCGATCGCAGCAATTGCTGCGTCAATGATCCTCGCAGAATCAACCTCCAGTGAGATCGCTGACTTTCCCCAATCACAATTTGAGTAATGTAGTAATTTCTAGCAGCGTCTGCGATCGCCTTTGCTTTGTCATAGTCTTTGACTCGAATAAACTCTCCACTAAATTCCTTGCAAAGTCTTTCGCACGTTTCCACATGCAAACTTTCTGTTTTAGTAAGAAAAAGATCGGGGTCATCAACAAACAGGCAATAAAAGGGAGCGTGCATATATCCAGCGATGCGGGCACCACGCCGGATTAGTTGTAGCGCATTTGGATAGGTCGAGACGCAAACTAAAACTCGTTCATGGATGCTGCAAAATGGAGCATCTGTTGTGTTTCCATTGGATGCTTTTCCAAGCGCCTCTTCCTCAATGTTGTCAGCAACTTCTCGTAATGCCAATTCCCTTAGGGCAATCAGGTTACGTCGCTGGAAGAAGTTTTGTAGCGATTGGTCAATCTTTTCAGGAGTGTAAATTTTTCCATCTTTAAGACGGTCTTCTAACGTTTCAGGTGTGACATCAATGACCACAACCTGATCTGCTTCTTCTAACAGGCGATCGGGGATTCGTTCTCGCACCACAACCCCCGTAATTCGGGCAACAAGATCATTCAAGCTTTCTAGATGCTGAATGTTGACGGTTGAAAAAACGTCAATCCCTGCTGCCAAAACGACTTCTACATCCTGATACCGTTTTTCTCGCTGGGAACCAGGGACATTGGTATGAGCCAGTTCGTCAATCAGAACCAGTTGCGGTTGACGCGCCAAGATTGCGTCCGTATCCATCTCGGATAGAATTACACCGGAGCAGTTGATTTGCTGTCGGAGTACTATTTCTAATCCTTCTGCCCGTTGAGCCGTTTCCTGCCGATTATGAGTTTCCAGTAACCCAATCACCACGTCAATTCCCTCTTGCCGCAGCCGATGCCCTTCCTCTAGCATTCGATACGTTTTACCGACACCGGGAGCCATGCCAATGAAGACTTTATGCTTGCCCTGGTAGGCAGAGCGAATGTAGGTGCTGTCAGGAGAAGGATTAGATGAGTGATACATGGTTTTAGATTCAGAACAATCGGCAGCACTTTTGAGTAACAGGCGTTTTTAGCAAACAATTGTTCAGGGAGTAGTACACCGGATGCGATCGCTTCAGAGCAACGTTGAGAGCCGGAACCAACATGGGATGGAGGGCGATCGCCAGAACAACATCTCCAACATAAACAGAAGGATTATCGCTGATTGGAATAATTCGTTCCTGCCTGAGTATCCCCAATAAGGCACATCGTTCAGGAATTTGAATTGCCGATAATCGAAGACCGCAGTGGCTACTGTTTGGTGGAATGATGACTCCAAACAGGGCGGGTTCGATGGTTCTTTCCGCACACATAAGCTAAAAGTTTGTGAGTTGGATGGTCTAGCTACTTAATGTGTCGAGAGCCAGGTTGAGCTTTAGCACATTGACACCTGGTTCGCCAAAGATGCCTAAGAAGCGACCATCTGTGTTTTGATTGATCAGGTTCTCAAGTTGGCTGGCTTGCAGCCCCCGTGCCGTTGCCACTCGCGTGATTTGTGCTCTCGCAGCTTCGGGCGTAATGTGGGGGTCAAGGCTGGAACCAGAGGTGTAAATCAAATCAGCCGTGGGTTGTGGAATACCTGCTGCTTGTAACCTGGGGAAATCGCCTTCAACGACTGTGCTGGCATCAATGTCCTGTTGTTCAAGCTGTTGACCCAGTTGGGTTGGAGCCGTTCCAGCAATACGTTCCAGAAGTGCCGGATTACTGGGAGCCAGATTACTTGCCCCAGAAACCCCTGTTTTTAGAACCCCTGCTTCGTCGGCGTTCGGATCGGCAGTACTGTAATTTGTGGTGCTGGGGCGACTGTTGAAGTAGCGATCGCTCGTAAAGGGTTGCCCAATCAAAGCTGAACCAACAGGCTGCCCTTGAGCGTTCGTTAAAATGCTGCCGTTCGCCTGAAAAGGAAAGACCAGTTGCCCAAAAACAACCATCAGCAGCGGATAAATCAGGGCTGTGATAACCCACAGTACCAGGGTCGATCGAATGGCTCGACCTGCCTCGCGTGCAAAACTCATTAAAACTTCTCCGGTACGAACATAACAAAGAACAGATAGATAGAAAGGGCAAGGGTTCCTAATCCCAACAGCCCTAACGACCAGGCTTGAGTACGAGAAAATTCATTGCTACTCGCAGCATAAACAACTGGGGCAACAATCAGGTTGAAACACAATGCTAGAAACAAATACAGTGGTAGCTTTTGCCTGCGCCATTCTGACCAAATTTCTGAAATCGCCTCAAGGGATTGAGAGGTTGTTTCCAGTGGTGGAAGCGATGGTTTTAGAGAATTGAGTTTCATCGGTAGAAAAGTTTCTGAAGGGTTAGGACAAGGGCAAAATCAGGTCGATCGCCTTGATTGCAATGAACGGAGCAATAATGCCACCCAGACCGTAAATTAGGATGTTGCGTTGCAGCAGTTGATCAGCGGTGAGGGGACGGAACTGTACACCCCGCAAAGCCAGAGGGATCAGCACTGGAATGATCAAGGCGTTATAAATCAGGGCAGAGACGATCGCCGATTGGGCACTTTTTAACCCCATAATGTTGAGCGCACCAATTCCGGCAGCCGCAAAGATGGTGGGGATAATGGCAAAGTATTTGGCGATGTCATTAGCAACCGAGAAAGTGGTTAATGCACCGCGAGTGATCAGCAGTTGTTTGCCGATCGTCACCAGGTCGATCAACTTAGTTGGATCAGAATCCAAATCCACCATGTTGGCGGCTTCTTTGGCGGCTTGTGTCCCAGAGTTCATCGCTACTCCCACATTGGCTTGAGCCAGGGCAGGAGCGTCATTCGTGCCATCTCCCGTCATCGCCACCAGCTTGCCCTGTGCCTGTTCTGAGCGAATCACCTCAATTTTGTCTTCAGGTGTTGCTTCAGCAATGAAGTCATCGACTCCCGCTTCTGCGGCAATCACCGATGCCGTAATGCGGTTATCTCCAGTCAGCATGATGGTTTTGACACCCATGCGCCGCAGTTGGTCAAACCGCTCCCGCAGTCCGGGTTTCACGATGTCTTTCAAGTAGATCACACCATAAATTTCATTGCCCTGACAGACAGCGAGAGGCGTTCCACCTAAGCGAGACACGCGCTCATAGGCTTCATCTAGAGTTGTAGGGACTTGCCCTCCACGAGAGCGCACAAATCCCTTAATCGCATCCACAGCCCCCTTGCGATACTCCTTGCTGTCAAGGTCAGTGCCACTCATACGGGTTCGAGCTGAGAACTCAATCCCTTCAGCGGGTTGTCCATCCAGGTCAAAATTCGCGCCCAGTTTTTGGGCTAACTGGACGATCGATCGCCCTTCTGGGGTTTCATCAAACACACTCGCCGCTAAACAATATTGGCAACCTCCTGAACAGAGTGACCATTGACGGGAATGAATTCATCAGCCAAGCGGTTGCCTAATGTGATGGTTCCGGTTTTATCGAGTACCAGCGTGTTCACGTCACCACAGGCTTCTACAGCACGTCCAGAGGTAGCGATCACGTTGAACTGAGCCACCCGATCCATCCCGGCAATGCCGATCGCACTCAGCAACCCACCGATCGTCGTAGGAATCAGGGCAACCAGGAGGGAAATCAGAATCGCAATGCTGGTTCCAGCCCGTAAGCTGTTGCCCGTTGCGGCTCCTACCACACTATCTAGAAAGCCTGCGATGTATCCAGAAATAGAAGGCGTTGTGGCAACGACAATCAGAAATACCTGGGTCAACACGGCTAGCAGGACAGTTAGCGCAATTTCGTTCGGGGTTTTGCTACGTTCGGCTCCTTCGACCAGGGAAATCATGCGATCGATAAAGCCCTGCCCTGGATCAGAGGTAATTCGTACAATCAATTCATCGGAAAGCAACCGAGTTCCTCCCGTAACCGAACTGGCAATGTCTGTGCCGGGCTGTTTCAGCACTGGAGCCGATTCTCCAGTAATGGCTGACTCATCCACCGAACCGATTCCCTGAATCACATCACCATCCGCAGGAATCATGTCTCCCGCAACGACTTTCACCTGATCGCCACGACGCAACTCGGTTGAGTTAACTTCCTGAATCTTGCCATCGGGTAACAGCTTGTGGGCGATCGTGTCAGAACGAGTCGATCGCAGCGCATCTGCCTGTGCTTTTCCTCTACCCTCTGCAACTGCTTCCGCAAAGTTGGCAAACAGAACGGTGAAAAACAGAATGAAGGTGATAATGCCGTTGAGTAACCGTTGTTGTCCTACATCCGCTTGAACTGTCCCAAATAAATTGGGATTGATGGTGACAAGTAAGGTGACGATCGTACCCAGCCATACCACGAACATGACGGGGTTGCGGACTGCCACACGCGGGTTTAATTTCACAAAGGATTCTCGAATGGCACGTTGATACAGTCCCTTGCGATCGGCTTTCGGGGTGTGGTTGCGATCGCCCCGACGACCACCAGGAACCCGAATTGGGCGAGAGGATGTAGCTGGAGAAGAGCTGTTTCTAGTTTTCATAAATTCGCAAAACTCCTACCCAATTCCGTTAATAATTTGAAATGCCTCTGCCACGGGACCCAATGCCAACGCCGGGAAAAAGGTCAATGCCCCCAAAATCAGAATTACGCCAGCCGTTACCCCAGTGAACAATCCGGTGTCAGTTCGTAGCGTTCCAGCCGTAGCGGGAACGGGTTGCTTGCGAGACATACTATCTGCCAGCAGCAGCAGTGCCACGATCGGAATGTAACGTCCTGCCAGCAAACTAAAGCTAGTACTTAAGTTCCACCAGAGGGTTGCATCGCCCAGACCCTCAAAGCCAGATCCATTGTTTGCTGCGGCAGATGCATACTCGTAAACAACTTGCGATAGCCCATGAAATCCAGGGTTGCTGATACCAGATACACCAGGAATGGCGAGAGTCAGTGCCGTGGGAATCAGAATGGCGATCGGATGCACCAGCAGAATTAGGAAACTTGCCAGCACCACTTCCCGTTTCTCAATCTTGCGTCCCAGGAATTCAGGAGTTCGTCCCACCATTAAACCTGTGACAAACACTGCCAAAATCAGGTAGGCGAAGAGATACGCCGTTCCCGTTCCCTGTCCCCCGAACACAATTTGCAGAAACATATTGGATAAAGTGACAAAGCCACCATTGGGCATGAACGAATCATGCAAACTGTTTACTGCTCCACACATACTGGCGGTCGTAAATACCGCAAATAGAGCCGATTGCGCCCAGCCAAACCGGACTTCCTTGCCTTCCAAATTGGGAGCCTGACCACCCAACAAGGCATTCACCGCAGGGTTTCCCTGATACTCGCCGATCGCCGTAATGATGATGAAAACGACCAGAATGGCAAACGGAATGCTGAACACTAACCACGCTTGCTTCAAATTATTGGCAAACATGCCGTAGGTAATAATCAGCGACGTAGGGATGGAAAGAATGGCAACCAGTTCAATCAGGTTGGTGAAACCATTCGGGTTCTCGAATGGATGCGCCGAGTTAATGCCAAAGAACCCGCCCCCGTTCTCACCCAACTCCTTGATAATTTCGTAGTGGGCTACAGGACCGCGTGCGATCGCCTGACTGATTCCTGGATCTTCCAACGTTGGCACAATCGCTGGACCTGCAAGCGTCTCTGGCATCCCTGCCGCTATCAGGACAATGGCCCCGACAATACTAATTGGTAGCAGAATTCGGGTAATGGATTGAACTAAATCAACATAGAAGTTCCCCAGTGGTCTACCTGTTAGCCCCCGGATAAAGGCGATCGCCACCGCAATTCCTGTCGCGGCTGAGGTAAACATCATGAAACCCAGAGCCGCAAACTGGCTGAAATAGCTGAAGGTTGTCTCGCCTGAATAGTGCTGCTGATTCGTGTTTGTCACAAAGGAAATGGCGGTGTGCAAAGCCAGATCCCAGGATGGCGCACTCAATCCCGTCGGATTAAATGGCAATATCCCCTGAAACATAAAGATCAAGTAGATGAACACCAGCATTGCCAGATTGCTATACAGCACTGCCCGCGCATACTGCCATCCGGTCATATTCTCTTGTGAGCGGACTCCACTCAACCCATAAATCGATCTCTCTAGAGGAATTGCAACCGGATCGAGAATGGTGTGCTGTCCCAGAAAGACCCGCGCCATATAACGACCGAAAAATGGCGTAATTGCCACTACGATCAGCAACGTTAATACAATTTGAATCCATCCCTGCAACATGAGTCATTTAACTCCGAAATCAGTAAACAAGCTGTTGCTGAAGCAATGAGTCATTAGAGAGTGTTTGTAAAAGATTATTAAGTCGTTTCTTTTTTCCAACGTTGGCGATTGTTCCCCAGTCGTCGTAGCATCAGGCGAATCATGGCAATATAAACCATGCCCTCATGATTTTCTGCTAAACG
>JAAUSF010000066.1 GCA_012033255.1 Cyanobacteria bacterium RU_5_0 | reverse complement strand
ATTTGCGGGCGTTAACCCGGTACATGTATTTCGACAGTTGGGATCATCTGCTTACCTTCATGCTGCAAGGGCTAGAGCTAGACATCCCGCCCAACACCAGCTAAATTTCCATACTGAGAATTGCTGAATTCCTGCCGATTTGTTTTGCCGGGTGCAGGGGTGAAACCCCTGCGTGGCGATCGTCAGATCGAATGGACAAGATCGGTATCCAAAGCAAAGTTCCCAAGCATTGCCTGGGAACTGAAATCACCTTAGTGTCTAATGATCAATGACCGATCGCTAGTTTGCTGCTGCCCGTGCGGCTAATTTTGCTTCACTACCCGCCACCCGCTCGTAGGTTATCTGCATCTTCAGACCAACCAGCACTTGAAATAGACCAGTACCATTAGTGGAACCCGGATAGTCTTTGTGCTTAAGGATCAGTTCAGTCAGTTCGCCGTAGAACTTGGTAGATGTATTGCTGAGGTGGCTTTCGATGTAAATCAGTTCTTCAAGGCGATCGAACTGTCCATCGACTTCCAGCACCGAGACACTGTTGCCGTAATATTCATCGGGACCGTAGTACATCTTGATTCCGGGGTAAGAGCAGGTGAGTTTGCGTCCGCAGGGAATCCAGTCGATCGTTGAACCTTCATCAAACAGGTATACAGGTTCAAACCCTTGTACATTATCCTGCTGAACCATACGGACTCGCAGCACTTTCCGCTCAGTGTCATTCGGAATCAGGTTAGTCGGGAGAACTTGAATCACCACATCGGCATGTTGCTTCTGCGGATCGATGTATGCCTGGAAGTCTGGACGGCGAGAGTTAATCGCGGCTAGCACATCTTCATAGGTGTGACCTCTTTCTGCCATGTCGCGCTGGATTTTCCATGCGATCTTGACTTCATCATCAATATCCAGGTAGACGCTGAAATCTATCAGAGAGCGCACTCGCTCGTCATACATCGGGTGGAGTCCTTCGATCACCACGATCGGCGAAGGCTTGATCAATTCTGGAGGATCAATCATCCCCGTCTCGTGGTTATAGATCGGCTTCATGATTTCCTGACCATTCTTCAGCGCCTGGATCTGTTCAGCCATCAAGTCAAAATTGTTCGCTTGAGGGTTGAGTGCTGTTACTCCAACCTGTTTACGCTGCTTCCGATCCAGACTGTGGTAATCGTCTAGGCAGATCACAGTCATCAACTCTTCACCGAACAGATCTGCCAAGCGGCGGAGGAAGGTTGATTTTCCGCATCCAGAATCTCCGGCAACACCGATTAACACCACACGGTCTGGCTTACTGGTCATAGGTTTTCCCCAATACAATCTAGTACGGTTTATCAGGTCAGAATTTTGGGCATGTAAAACTTACTATCTAGAGGCTCCACAGCGAGTGGGTGAGACAGATGCCTAGTGGCAAACTGAACCAAGCAGACTCAAGCCCTCAGACAGTATGTAGTATAGAAGTACCGAAGCAACCTGAATAAATCAGGCTACTGGCTTTTCTGAACCTCAATCAAAGCTCGATTCAGGAATTTAAAGTAGGTATTTCTACCTTTTGATACTCGAATTCTATCAAAACGTGATCATCCCTACAAGTCAAACCTCACGGAAGGTTGCGATCGGCTGATTGAATAGCTGAACTCTGACTACCCCATCTATATGCTAAAGGCAATCTGCTTCTTAAGGAACAGGAATCTGGCAAAGTATGAAATTATCCTGAAAATGGTGTCAGGTTAGCAGTCTTGCGTTTAAAGTGCCCAGTATGGTGAGGCAGGGGTATGAAGGTTGGAATCTTCCACACCTGACCCTCTTTTATGTCAGAGGGGTGTTCTGCGAAATGGTACGCTGGTACACAGGTTTAGATCTAAGTCTCTCGGAACATAACCGGTAGCTTAGGTGGTTTGTGGCGGTAACGGTGCGTCAACAACGTGCTGATTCAGATTGGCTTAGGAGAATAGTTCGTAGCAATGTACATTCCAAGCGCAGTGGGTGGTACTCCCAACACAGACTATGGCAGTCGCCTCTTCGTTTACGAGGTAGAGGGTCTGCGCCAAAATGAAGAAACTGACAAGATGGGCTATCCTATTCGTCGAAGTGGCAGCGTGTTCATCACGGTGCCCTACTCTCGTATGAATCAGGAAATGCAACGAATCACGCGGATGGGTGGCAAAATTGTTGGTATTCGCCCCTATGATGGTACCAGCGTTTCTAATGGCAAGACTTCCTCTGGCACTGAGTCTCAGCAAGTGCAGTCATCAGAAGAAACCAAACCTATGACTCAAGCCAAAGAAAAAAAACACGTAGATGTTCCAGTGAATATCTACCGTCCTAGCAATCCTTTCATCGGCAAGTGCATTTCCAACGATGAGTTGGTCGATGAAGGCGGGGTTGGAACCGTGCGTCACTTGATTTTTGACATCTCGGAAGGCGATCTTCGCTATGTTGAAGGTCAAAGTATTGGTATTATCCCGGAAGGAACTGATGATAAGGGTAAGCCTCATAAATTGAGACTTTACTCGATCGCCTCTACCCGGCACGGTGATTACGTAGACGATAAAACGGTCTCTCTTTGCGTCCGTCAGTTGGAGTATAAGCATCCTGAAACGGGCGAAACCGTCTACGGCGTTTGCTCGACCTTTCTGAAAAATCTGAACCCTGGTAATCCTGTGAAAATTACGGGACCTGTGGGTAAGGAAATGCTTCTGCCTCCCGATGAGGATTCCAGGGTCATCATGATGGCAACCGGAACTGGAATTGCTCCCTTCCGCGCTTACCTCTGGCGCATGTTCAAGGATAGAGAGAGAGGCGTTAACCCTGAATATCAATTTAAGGGCTTCGCATGGCTAATCTTCGGAATTCCGACCACGCCCAATATCCTTTATAAGGGGGAGTTGGAAGAACTGCAAGCCAAGTATCCTGATAACTTCCGCCTCACCTACGCCATCAGCCGCGAACAGCAAAATGCTGAAGGCGGCAGAATGTATATTCAACATCGGGTTGCAGAACATGCAGATGAGATTTGGAATCTCGTTAAGGATGAGAAAACTCACGTCTACATCTGCGGTTTGAAGGGCATGGAAGATGGTATTGATGAAGCCATGTCTGCGGCGGCGGCGAAGGAAGGCGTAACTTGGAAAGATTACCAGCGATCGATCAAAGAGCGTTGGCATGTTGAAACCTACTAGAAATTAGGGGTTAAGATGTGCATCTCCTGATGCCCGATCGTGCACGAGAAAACTTGTTTTTAAGAACCAGGGGATTTTATTCTCCTGGTTTTTTGATGTGTTTCTGTGCTGGGTTGCAACTCATCGTCTGGATCAAGGTCGCTGACTCATAATTTTTTTCTCAGAAAACACAGTTCCCTGAACAATAAAAAAACCAAGCTTGGAGTCAATAGAAATGAGTCATTTTTCCGGTAAAAATTAACTCCCCTGTACCCCGTCCTAACCCAAGTGGCTGTCGCTATAAATACACGTTAGACCCTGTTGCACGGTTAGAAGCATAGTTGCCTTCTCAAGATGTCTGTATCTATCTTGGTCAACATCTATCTTGGTCAACATCTATCTTGGTCAACATCTATCTTGGTCAACCATACTGGATTGGAAAACCGAGTGGGGGTATGATCGCTTACCATCAATAAAGAAGGGTTTGACGATCGTTTCATGCAATTTATTGATCAGGCAGATATTGATGTTCAGGGTGGCAATGGCGGCGATGGCTTGGTAGCATTTCGGCGCGAGAAATATGTACCAGCCGGAGGACCAGCAGGCGGTAATGGTGGCAGTGGTGGCTCAGTGATTCTGGTCGCTGTCGAGTACCTGCAAACGCTGCTGGACTTTAGGTATGCCCATATCTTTAAGGCGCAGGACGGACAGAGGGGTGGTCCTAAAAATATGACAGGAGCCTCAGGAGACGATCGCCGCATTGAAGTTCCCTGTGGTACGGTTGTCTACGATGCCGATACTGATGAAGTTCTCGCGGATTTGACTCACCCCAAACAAGAAATCTGTGTTGCCAAGGGCGGGAAAGGCGGTTTGGGCAACAAACACTTCCTCAGTAATCATAATCGTGCCCCTGAACGTGCCCTACCTGGGCTTCCTGGAGAAGAACGACATATCCGCTTAGAATTGAAACTTTTGGCAGAAGTTGGCATTATTGGGCTACCCAATGTCGGAAAATCTACCTTGATCGCGGCACTGTCGGCGGCTCGTCCCAAAATTGCCAATTATCCCTTTACGACGCTGGTTCCTAATTTAGGAGTTGTCCGGAAGCCGACTGGCGATGGCACTGTCTTTGCGGATATTCCAGGGTTAATTGAAGGAGCGCATTTAGGAACTGGCTTGGGACATGATTTTCTTCGCCATATCGAACGGACTCGATTATTACTGCATCTAGTTGATGTGACGCAAGACGACCCGATCGCCGCCTACCAAACAATCCAAGCTGAACTAGATGCCTACGGACGGGGGCTGAGCGATCGTCCTCAAATCCTTGCCCTCAACAAAATTGACGCTTTCCCACCTGATAGCTCCCTTCCGGATGAAATCACGGCTCAACTCCGTCAACTCAGCCACGCTCCTGTCTTCGTGATCTCTGCTGTTGCCCATACTGGCTTAGATCCCCTTTTACAAGAAATTTGGCAAACCTTAGATGCGGCGGAAACACCCGTGGAAATGCCACTACCGTCTGAGATGATCACTGAAATCCCAATCTAATAAGCTGAACCCTATGCGATCTGCACATTACGGATTTCCAGAATTCTTAGCGAACTAGGTCGAAGAACCCATCGTCTAGTTCATACCCTAGGATTTGAGTCATGAATTTAAGTTTGGTGCGGCTAGCGATGCCTTGTTGCTGCATCCAATCCATCAAAACGAAGACTTTTCCCATCACAAAAATTTCCAGCGCCTCGGGATTAAATTGAATCCCTTCAGGGCTAAATTGATGAGGAACTAGCATGGCAGTGTAACGAGGCAATTCTGATTCCCAATCGAGTAAGAATGGCATCCAGGGATAGCAGGCATCTAGACGAATAAACCAGAGGCGAATCTCTGGAATTTCAGATAGTTCTCTGGGGTCAGTGGGATCACGCGGAAAGTCAATTTCAAAGCAAATTTGTTGGTCTTGATGGGCGATCGACCCTGCTTCTAGCCATTGTTCAATCACCGTTTGAACGGGTAACAAATTCAGATTGTTGAGGCATTCAGAATCTAACTGAATTGTTGTTGTCATTCACTCTCTCTCAAGCGTTTAATTTCGCCAAAATAGTTGCCACTTTTGCGCCTAATTCCTCAACAGAGGTTTGCTGCTTCGCATCTTTGAGTGATCCATCCGGATTAAATGCCTCATGCGCCTTCATGACAGCAATTTGACTTGGAATCACCAGGACTCTGAGATTCCCTAAAATTGACCGGACATGAACGAGTCCACGCAAACCGCCCAATGCTCCCGGTGACGCACTCATAATGGCAGCAACTTTATCGACAAAGCAAGCAAGGGAAGCCTCCCCTTCCATCGGACGGGATGCCCAGTCGATCGCGTTTTTCAACACTCCCGTAATTGAACTATTGTATTCTGGTGCGGCAATCAAAAATCCATCATGCGATTTCATCAAGTCCTTCAGCGTGATCGCATTCTCCGGGATTCCTTTCGCTGCTTCCAAATCCTCGTCAAACAACGGCAAGGGCAGATCTCGCAAATCTAGATACGTCACTTCTGCGCCAGCTGATTTTGCCCCACTTGCAGCAATCTTGACTAGCTGCTTGTTAAATGAACCAGTGCGAGTACTGCCTGCAAACGCTAGAACTTTGGGGGTGTAGCTCATAAAGAATGGGGCTGAATTTAGTGCATTCAAATTTTATAGTAGCCCCCGATCGATCGAACATGGACACCCACCCCACAATTTATTCCACCTGGTATTCCACCTGTACATTTTCTGTTGATGGATGGCGTGATATGGGGGCAATCCCGGTGGGGTTGCCCTGGCTGAAAGGGTAGACACGTGGGTCTGCCCCGACCGATTGCAAAATCGACAAAAAATTTACAGCGTGGATTTATTTTATTCATGATCTAAATCTAGGTTGCGATCGTTCAATTTCTTTCGCTACGATTGTAGACTGGCTATTGTGCAATGATTTTAATTCAATCCGAAGAAATAATAGGAACGGCTCATGGCGAAACGAATTCAATTAGTTCTGAGAAAAGATATCAGTAAGCTTGGTCGTACTGGAGATCTGGTAGAAGTTGCTCCTGGGTATGCTCGAAATTACCTATTGCCTCAAGGGTTGGCAGTCCGCACGACTCCTGGCATTCTTAAGCAGGTAGAACGGCGACGTGAAGCAGAACGTCAACGGTTGCTCGAACTTAAGAAAGAGGCTGAAGCTCAGAAGGTTGCGCTGGAGAAGGCAGGGCGTTTGGCGATCTCCAAGCAGGTCGGTGAGAAGGAGGCAATCTTTGGAACAGTGACGAACCAGGATGTTGCGGATGTAATTCAGTCTGTGACAGGGTTAGAGGTCGATCGTCGCAGTATTACCGTTCCAGAAATCCACAAATTGGGTTCCTATAAAGTTGACATCAAGCTGCATCCTGAAGTGATGGCAAGCGTGGATATTCAGGTTGTTCCTCTGAACTAGGGGAGAGAGGTGAAGGATGAACGGTGAAGGGTAAGGATAATTTCTAAGTTTTGAGTCTGGGGTCGGTGAATTGATTTACAGCCGTTTTCGGTTGAATGCAATACTTTAAGGGGCACGGCATGCCGTGCCCGTACAGCTTTGATGGGTTGGATGCAATTGAAAACCGATCTGATTCAAGGCTCAAACCTCATCCCTTAGAACTCAGCACTTGCAAGCTACAATACTCAGCACTCAGTCCTTCTTCCTCAATCCTGACAATGGTGCAAGAACTTAATTTTCAAGGGTATAGCGATCGTCTCCCTCCCCAAAATATTGATGCTGAAGAAGCGATCTTGGGGGGAATTCTACTCGATCCAGAGGCGATCGGACGGGTAATGGAAATCTTGCGCCCAGACGCATTTTACATTAGCACCCATCAAGAAATTTATCGGGCGGCTCTGGCGCTACAAACTCAGGGCAAACCTACGGATTTGATGAGCATCACCAGTTGGCTGCATGATAATGGTCTGCTGGAAAAAGTTGGAGGACAGGGACGGCTAGCCGAATTGGTCGATCGCACGATCAGCGCCGTCAACATCGACCAGTATGCCCAACTGGTGATGGACAAGTTTTTGCGTCGTAAGCTGATTCAAGTGGGTACTGAAGTCGCGCAACTGGGCTATGACACGGCAAACCCGTTAGAGAAGATTCTCGATCAATCTGAGCAAAAGATTTTTGGAATTACGCAGGCTCGTCCCAGTCAAGGATTGACCGCAACGTCTGATATTCTCACTCAGACTTTCTCTGATATTGAACAACGTCATTTAGGATTGGTGACACCGGGTATTGCTTGCGGTTTTTATGATTTGGATGCCATCACGCAGGGATTTCAGCGATCGGACTTGATTATCACGGCAGGTCGTCCGTCAATGGGTAAGACAGCAATGGTCTTGAATATTGCCCGAAACATCGCGGCTTTTCAAAAATTACCGATCGCGGTCTTCAGTTTGGAGATGTCAAAAGAGCAATTAATTTATCGGTTGCTGGCTAGCGAATCTCGGATTGAAAGTGGACGATTGCGATCGGGACGAATCAGCCCTCATGAGTGGGAAGCTCTTGGTTCAGGAATTGATTTTCTATCTCGATTGCCAATTTTTATTGACGATACACCTAATATTTCAGTCATCGAAATGCGTTCAAAAGCTCGACGATTGCAAGCTGAACAAGGAGGTGTTTTAGGACTTGTTTTAATCGATTATTTGCAGTTAATGGAAGGTGGCGGCGATAATCGTGTTCAGGAATTATCGAAGATTACACGCTCGCTCAAAGGGCTGGCTCGTGAATTAAATGTGCCAATTATTGCTCTTTCTCAATTGAGTCGAGGAGTTGAATCTCGTAACAATAAACGCCCGATGATGTCAGATTTGCGCGAGTCGGGGTCGATTGAGCAAGATGCCGATTTAATCATGATGTTATATCGCGAAGAATATTATGATCCGGATACACCCGATCGTGGTCTAGCTGAAGTGATCGTTGTCAAACATCGTAATGGACCTACGGGGACTGTGAAACTTTTATTTGATCCACAATTTACTCAGTTTCGCAATCTAGCAGCACCTAATACCAATTCTTTTTAAGGTTGCATAGAACAAATGGGGGCAAAGGGGCTTGCCCCCTTGTGGGGACGGAGTCCCCACGTCCCTCTTTCTAGGCAGGTTCATAGAAAATTGGTATAACCTCAGAAACGCTGGAAATTTATCGTCCGGATGGTGGCAAGTTCCTGACGTATTTAGAACTGGCACAAGAACGAGAACAAGCATTAGCCTCTGCTGAAGAATCTCGTGCCCAATTGGAGGCAGAACGGAGACGGAGTGAAAGGTTGGCGGAACGCCTTCGACAAATGGGTATTGATCCAGATGAGATTGATCTAAATACAGGTTATTAAGCAATGCCCTTTACCCTTGCTCATTCGATCGGCTGCCCCTATCTGGTTTGGCTCAAAACGAAGATTAGATCTATCAGATTTGATAATCAGGTTTGATAATTGGGTCAATGATACCTGATGTGGAATGTTTCATTACTCTACAACCGACTCGGACGATCGGGCATACGCTGCCAGGAATTGGATGATGCAAAGGCAAAGGCGGTAGCACATCAATTAACTTAAGCCAAGCTAACGTCTTTCATGCTTTGTCTTTTGTCCTCTGTAGAAGTAACTATCAACCCGCGATCTACTTCTGGCACATGGCAAGTTATGACTACCAACTCTGACATCTGCGACCACGCCTACCGCTTTTTCGTTGAAGAGGCTCCGGAACTACTCCATGTCCTTGAAGCAGGGTTGCTAATGCTGAGGCAAGACCGTACCGTTGCAAAAGTTCATGACTTAATGCGGGTGGCGCATACGCTGAAAGGGGGTGCCGCGACCGTGGGGCTAGATACGATCGCCACTTTAGCCCATCGGTTAGAGAATACTCTCAAAGCTCTTTACAGCGAAAACCTGGAGATTGACACGGAGCTAGAAGGACAGTTCCTCCAGGCTTACGATTGTGTGCGATTGCCCTTAATGGAGCAAATTACCACTGGATCGTTTGACGCCGATCGCGCCCTTGCCATTGCCGATCCTGTTTTTATACAACTGGAGAAGCGCTGTGAAGCGGTATTGATTGAACTTGATAACTACATCCCTAATCCATCAGAGTTTGGGATCGACGTGGTTGCCTCTATCTTTGAGACGGATGTTGCTCAAGGACTCCAACGTCTCGCCGCATTTTTGATCGAGTCGCCTGAACATGAGATCGCAGAAGAACTTCGAGAACAGATCGAAGTGTTAAGCGGAATTGCGGAATTACTGAGCTTGCCTGGGTTAGGAGAGATTGCGGCGATAGCTCAACGGGCACTGGATGCCCATCCCGATCGAGTGTTGGAAATCACACAATTGGCGCTCATTGATTTTGAGCAGAGTCGGCGGGAAATATTGGCAGGCGATCGAATTCAAGGCGGCACCCCCTCAAAGGCATTGATCGCTCTCGCCAATGCCGACCCACTGTCAACGGTGTTAGATGGACGTGAGCGAGTTGATGTATCGCGATCGCGAGACGAGGCAGTTGAAGAACCCACATTCCAAATGATTCCCACTGAGTTTCAAACTGAGTTTCAAACTGAGTTTCAAACTGAATTGGCAATACTCACCACTGAGGAATCGGTTGAAGAAGAAGAATCTGTGTCGTTGCGCGATCGAGTCACCCCGTTCAGTCCATCCATTCAAGTCTTTCCAACCCCGCAAGAACCCGTTTACATTCGTCCAGTAGAAGCACCGATCGCCTCTCATCTCACGGTTCGTGTGGATGCCGATCGATTAGAGCGCATCAATAATTTAGTGGGAGAATTGGCAACGAATCGGGATGGGCTTTGGCTGCAAAACGAACAGCTACGAAGTATCCTTCGAGAAGTGTTGACTCGCTTCAACCAATTTCAATCGATCGTGAATCAATGGCAAGAATTCTCTGATCAGATGCTTATCACCCCCGACCCTCCTCATTTGAGAGTTGGGACGGCTTCAATACCAACTTGGGAACTTGAAACTTGGGAACATGAGAGGGATGCCACGCTCGATCGAGCCTATCCTCCGGCTGTGCCTGAATTCGATCCGTTGCAGCTAGACAGCCACGATGCGTTGCACTCTCAATTGCATAAAATTTTGGAAGATATGACGCGATTGGAAGATCTGGTTGATGATATCTCGCTGGTGGCGAAGCGATCGAACCAAATGCTGAATCAGCAGCAACAGATGATCTCTAATTTGCATGATGAGGTGATGTGGGCACGGATGCTGCCACTCGGCGAAGTGTTGAATCGACTCCCTCGTATGATGCGCGATCTTTCAGCAAGCTATCACAAACCCGTTAACTTGAAACTAACCGGGACGGATGTGTTGGTGGAAAAAGCCATCTTAGAAAAACTTTACGATCCGCTTTTACATTTGCTTCGCAATGCCTTTGATCATGGCGTCGAGCCGCCTGATATTCGACGAGAACGGGGAAAATCAGAGCAAGGGGAAATTGAAATTCGGGCGTATCAACAAGGCAATCAAACCATGATTGAGGTGAGGGATGATGGTCAAGGCTTGAATTTGGAGCGAATCCGCAATCGCGCTCTCGAACTGGGTTGGATCTCACCGGAGCAGCTAGCCACTACACCGCCGTCACGTCTGTTGCAATTCATTTTTGAACCCGGATTTTCTACGGCACAGCAGGTCAGTGAATTGTCTGGACGAGGGATTGGTTTAGATGTTGTGCGATCGCAACTACACTCCATCAAAGGTACTGTGTCGGTTTCTTCCACCCCTGGACAAGGGACAGTCTTCACTCTGAGTCTGCCACTAACGCTGACGATCGCGCAATTGATTATTTGCCTGGTTGGCTCATCCACATTTGCTATCTCCAGAGACACTGTTGTTGAAGTCGTGTTATCCCCGACATCCGATCAAATTCGGCAATTTGCAGTGCAACGGCTCCTCCACTGGCAAGAAAAAAATATTCCAGTGTATCGGCTTAGCGACCTGTTAGGATATTCCTGCCCATTGCCAGACTCTCCTCTGAGTCAAGCGTTGACAACCGCTCCTCCGCATAAAGACTGGGAGTTTCCGATGCTGATTTTGAAACAAGCACAACGAATGTTTGCCTTAGAAGTGGATCAAATCGTTACTGAACAAGAACTGGTTATTGATCATGCCTATGGCTGCACTGTCTTGAGTGATGGCAGTTTGGTTCCGGTGATTGATGTGATGACGCTGCTGGATTGGGAAATGGAGCCAGATCCAACGGCGATCGAGCAAGAGCCTGATTTACCCACTGTTGTCAAACCCAAAAACACGAATCCTGCATCCACTCCCGACGTTGCTTCTAGATCGGTATCAATGCCAACTGTGCTGGTGGTCGATGATTCAATTACACTCCGACGCGCAATGGTTTTTTCCCTGGAACGGGCAGGATTCCGCGTGTTTCAGTCACGTGATGGACGAGAGGCGATCGATCAGTTACAGCACGGATCATCCGTGCGCTTAGTCATCTGTGATATCGAGATGCCTACCATGAATGGCTTTGAATTTTTAACCTATCGTCGTCGCCATCCACAGCTAGCGGCAATTCCTGTGGTCATTTTGACATCGCGCAGCGATGAAAAACATCGTCAATTAGCATTGCAACTTGGTGCAACGGCATACCTTACGAAACCCTATCTGGAACAAGAATTTATAGATACGCTGAGAGCGATCGTGAATTCCTAAACGATGATCAACAATCAAATCGTCGCGCCGCGCTGATGTGGCTTTCGAGGGGTGTCCAAGGAGAAAATACTAAAATGAAACCTAAAAATAGCACTTACAGCCGTTTCCCCTTGCATAAGCCACCCACCCACCCATCCACCCATCCACTCATCCACACGCAATTGTGGTTTACTCATCTGAAAATCGCTGTAACGATCGGGCTTCCCCAGAAAGACACTTGCAGCCTATTGTTAGAAAGGTAGCAAGCAAAGAATGCCTCTAAAGAGATTATGTCAACCGGCAACGTTCCTAACTCAGCCCACCCTCATGCTGATGCGAAATCGCTTCCTAGCATCACCCTCTTCACAATGTTTCGGTTGGGGTTATTTCAGATTGGCTTAGGCATGATGGCGGTTTTAGTCTTTGGAGTCTTGAACCGCGTTCTCATCCGGGAATTAGGCGTACCTGCCACCCTGGGCAGCATCATCCTGGCATTAACCCTGTTTGTAGCTCCAGCGCGAGTCTGGTTTGGACAACTCTCCGATACGAAACCGTTATGGGGATACCATCGCACCAGCTATGCTCTGATTGGGATCATTAGTTTGGCAATCCTTTCGTTCCTATCCGTACAAGTGATGTGGCAAGTAGGCTACAGCTTGCAGTCTGTTGGATGGACAACCCCAACTTATATTTGGACAGGATTATTAGCCCTGCTATTTGCATTTTACGGCATCGCCGTTAGCGCCTCTTCCACGCCTTTTACCACGCTGCTTGTGGATGTTTCTGATGAAGAAAACCGATCGAAACTTGTGGGACTGGATTGGTCAATGTTGATTGGCGGAACAATCATTGGTGCCATCACGATCGGCGTTTTGCTGAAGAAATTATCACTCAATCCGTCGATCGAAGTGCTGCAAGCGTCCATCAATCGATTGTTCATTATCGTTCCTGTAGTTGTGGTGATCCTGGCGCTACTCGCTACCTGGGGCATTGAGAAAAAATATTCTCGTTACACTCTACGCTCCAGATTGGTGAATCAAGAAAGCCGAATTACACTCGATCGAGCATGGCGCATCCTAACGGCAAGCCGCCAAACGCGACTGTTTTTTTCGTTCCTGATTATGATGACGCTCGGCTTGTTCATGCAAGATCCAGTTTTGGAGAATTATGGCGGCGATGTGTTCAATATGGAAGTTGGTGAAACCGCTAGCCTCAACGCTTTTTGGGGAACAGGAACCCTAATCGGGCTATGCGTATCTGGATTTTTGCTCACTCCGCGCATTGGTAAACGGAACACAGCCAAATTGGGCTGTTTATTGGTAATTGCCTCCCTCGTTGGCGTTATCTTGTGCGGCTTCACGCATAGTCCAGTTGTCCTGAAACTGGCGCTACTTGGCTTTGGATTCGTATCCGGCATTGTCACGACGGGCGGAATCACCCTGATGCTCGATCTCACGGCGGCTGAAACCGCAGGTACTTTTATTGGAGCTTGGGGATTAGCGCAAGCCCTCGCCAGAGGAATAGCAACGGTCATTGGTGGCGGAGCGTTAGACATGGGTAAGATTCTATTTGGCAATCTGGTACTTGCTTACGGATTTGTGTTTGTTCTCCAGGCGATCGCCATGCTCATAGCTGTCCAATTTCTTGCTAAAGTCAACGTGCAAGAGTTCCAGACAAAAGCGAGTGCGGCGATCGCCTCTGTCTTAGAAAGCGAACTGGATTAATTGGATTACTGGATTAAGATATGGATTTTTGGGCAGCTATTCTGAATTTTGCTGAAGCCACAACCACTCGCATTGGCAAACAACTGCTGATCGACTTTGGACAAACTCATGCGGTTGAAAAAGCCGATGGATCGCTCGTCACTCAATCGGATCAGTGGGCAGATCAAGCCATTCGAGAAGCGATCGCCCAAGCCTTTCCCGATCATGGTGTGCTGAGTGAAGAAGTGGAACACATTCTCCCAGACACAGACTGGTGCTGGATTATTGATCCGATCGATGGCACCACCAATTTTGCGCGTGGCATCCCCATTTGGGCAATCTCACTAGGACTGCTCTATCGTGGAACCCCTGTCTTTGGTCACGTTTATGTGCCGCCTCTAAACCAATCATTTCACGGCTTCTGGTATGGCGCTTCCGGGCTGACGGGACCCACCGGAGCATTTTTGAACCATCACCCCATTCACGCTAGCCCCGACGCTCCCTCTAGCAACCAGTTTTTCAACTTATGTGCCCGCAGCGTTGCTGTGTTGCGCCAAACTGAGGCTTTTCCATGCAAAATCCGCATGCTCGGTGCCGCTAGCTATAACCTGTTAACGGTAGCCATGGGAGCAGTGTTAGGAGGAGTAGAAGCGACACCTAAGATCTGGGATATTGCAGCAGTATGGGCGATCGTTCGAGCCGCAGGTGGAATTTGGCAACCCCTCGAACCTGACCCCATTTTTCCGCTTCAAATCGGACAGGATTATAGTCATCGATCGTACCCTACCCTCGTTGTTAGCCGAGCCGAACTCCTTCCTATCTTTCAGCCGCTCGTCCAATTTTTAGGGAAAGAGGAGACATGATTATGGTTTCATCAAGTTGCCGCATTCTGCTGTCTTGGCTGAAAAAAGTCGCTCTCATCGCACTCAGCTTCATTTGCTGCTTTAGTTTAGCGCAGGTCAGTATTGCGGCAGAATCGAGCAACCTGGCAGATGAGATATTAACGGAAGTGGAGACGGTTCCGAATCATACAGGCTTAGATACAAGCTCAATTTCCTCAGGAAAAATTAGCCAGTTTGTGCAAGTTTATTTAAAAGTTGTGGCGCTGATTGAACAACGAGAAAGTGATCTTCAAGCCATAGAGACGACATCAGAATCATCTCAAATGCAATATGAAATCCAAACAGAAGCGTTATCACTGATTGAAGCATCTGGGTTAACATTGCAAGAATATCTACAGCTTTTGAGTTTGGCAAATATTGATCCGGAATTTGGTGAACGAGTTGCTGCCCAGATTCAGGAAGCAACTCGATAAAGCGAGGAAGATGATGGGTTGTATAGCTAAGTGCTGAGGACTGAGTGCTGAGTCAGGATTGATTGACCGTTTGCCTTTCAGCCTTTGGCAATGTCCTAACCAATATGACTATGGCTATAAAACTGGGTCAGGCAATATATTCCCGACCCAGATAAGCTTAATCGATTGGTGTATGATCACTCACATCATTGCAGACTGACCATTGCAGACTGAAAGGACTTATTTTGTGCAAGTATGTAAGCGTGATACCAATTTAAATAGAGGATGCAACAGATCATGGTTGAGACCATTGTCTCATCAGGCTTCTGCAATCCAAAATCCAAAATCCAAAGTGGTATGAGTTAGCGGCTGCTCAGCCAGTCTTATTTTCGTCCAGTTACATTCTCTAATGCATCTCGAACTTGTTCTGCCGCAGAAGTCGCTTGACGAGAATTTTCAGGACGATACATTTGATCTTTATCAGCATCTCCCTGAACTTCGTTGATGCCTCGATTAGCTTCCCGTTGAGTCTCCTCTAGATTCATTGGATCAGCCTTAGTGACTTCTTCAGACTTGCGCTGAACCTCATCCAGGCGGACAGAGCCTTCACTCGGTTTGCTAGGAGTGCTGCCGATCGCCGCCGCAGGTAGGGCATTGGACACAAACAGCAGGGTACAAACAAAAGCGATTACAACAAAACGAATGGAACGGGCAACGATCGTATTAAAACGAGCAAAGTTCATATTTCCTCCAAAATTGTTCAGATATAGATTTAACGATGGTTGAATGGGTTACTTGAAGTGAGATGTAGCTTTATCGAAGGCAGCTTGCAGGTCATGCAATGCCTTTTCTGCACCCACTTCAATTTCTTGCCAAGCACTGTTGCTGGCTACTCTCATCTCGCGCAATTTGCTTTGCGCTTGTTGATGCTTTACAGTCAGAATTTCAATCTGCTCGTGACATTTGATTTTGGCATCTGTTCTGGCTTGGGTCGCTTTTGCCTTCAATTTGCCAATTTGAGCATGAAACTCTTCGAGTTGAGCTTCTATCTTGGCTTGAGTCGCTTGCCTTGCTTGTGTATCGATATCCATTGCTGTATTCCCCCATATGGACAAGTGACTTCAACTTGCTATTGGGTCAACAGACCGTAATCAGGCTTACTGACCAAAGAGATTTTTCACGGCATCAATCGCATTTTCAGTTTGCTCTTGAACCTTTTCACTTGCTTGCTCAAACGCATTTTTAGTTTGACCCACTCCTTCCTTGACTTTCCCTTCAGCTTGTTTCGTCGTCCCTTCAACTTGCCCGGATACTTTTCCAAACTGTCGTTGAGTCGAACCAACCGCTTGTTCAGCCTGACCTTCTAGCCGATCGCTTGTTCCTTCACCCACAATCCGATCGAGTTCTGATGCGGCATGAGCTTTGCTGTAATCTACCAGGTTATTTCCCCATGCCACCTGTTGCGTTTGCTGAGGCATTGCGATCGCAGACGATGTTACTCCAGCAAACAGCCCTTGACATCCCAACGTGAATGCGACAACGCAACTCAATGAGAATGCCAACTTACAAATCTTTCGCACAAACGCTTTCATCAGTGAACTTCCTCTTCACATTGATGTAACTAGTTATACTGCGAAAAAAACCATTGTCAGATCACCCCGTAGACTGAAGTTGAGAATAAATTTCGGATTCAAAATCCATCTAAGGATAGAGATCGTAGAACACATGGTCAATTCGTAGGCTTGGAACTATTAAGCTCGCCTAAAAACTAACAGGTTATATATGCAAAAGCTACGCAAAGCAGCACAGCCATGCACCTCTATGCTGAATTAATTGAATCTATAGCGATCGCCCTATTGGTTAGGACATTTTTGTGGGGCGGCTTCGCCGCCCCACAAAAATGTCCCTGTCCTAACTTAGCTGACTACAGCTATATAAAGAAATCATATTAATAGCCAACTCTAATTTTCTCGTTTGCGATCGAAACAAGCAAGATGTCTGCACTACATTGACAAAAATTTATTCTTCAGATTGTTTAACTATTCTCGCAACACATATCCAACACTACGCACTGTATGAATCAGCCGCTTTTCGTGGTTTTCTTCGAGCTTAAGGCGCAAATAGCGAATGTAGACTTCAATGATATTGGAATCTCCCATGAAATCGTAGCCCCATACTTTTTCCAAAATCTGATCGCGGGTTAGGACTTGACGCGGATTCGTTAAAAGATATTCCAGTAAATCAAATTCTTTTGCCGTCAGTTCGATCGCCCGATCGCCCCGAAACACTTCACGAGTTCGACGATTCAACTTGAGTTCTTCAAATAGCAATACATCCAAGTCAGGTTCTTGCGTTCGGCGTAAATGGGCACGAATTCTTGCCAACAGTTCTTCAATACTGAATGGTTTAATCACATAATCATCCGCCCCTGCATCCAAGCCTTCAATGCGATCGCTTACTTCATCTTTTGCCGTCAAGAAAATCACGGGCGCTTTGTTTCCCGTTGCACGAAGACGACGACAGATTTCAACCCCTGTCATTCCTGGCAATAACCAATCCAAAATGAGTAAATCTGGTGATTTTTCTCGTGCCAATGTTAAGCCGCTTAAACCATCGTGAGCAACGCTGACTTGATATCCCTCTGACGTTAGCTCCAGTTCTACAAATCGAGCAAGTTTAACTTCATCTTCGACCAGGAGAATATGTGCTGACATAGTTTTGTATGAGTTGTTGTAGAAGAATGAAAGATTAACGATTTAATCTCACACTCAAACATTTTTAATTTCTAATTCTAGTTGTGCATTGCTCGATTCGGAAGCGTAATGGTAAAAGTGCTACCTTCTCCGGACTGTGATGAAACCGAAATGTGACCACCCATGCCTTCCACCAGGATTTTTGCAATCGCCAATCCCAATCCAACACCACCCGTAGAACGGCTCCGAGCATTATCGACTCGATAAAACCGATCGAAAATTCGAGATTGTTGCTCCAACGGAATCCCACAACCACGATCGCAGACCTGAATTGTCGTATGTTCTGTCGTTTGTGATAGTTTGATCACGATCGGTTTTTCTGGATCAGAATATTTAGTTGCGTTATCTAATAGTTGCATTAGAGCTTGATTAAGACAATCGCGATCGGTGTTGATGTGAATCCGATTGGATGCTGTTTCTATAGCAATAACTCGGTCATTAATTCGTTCATAAATCCGAACTAAATCTGTTATTAAATCATTCAACACAAATGGTTCTGGATGAAAATACATACATCCACTGTCGGCACGCGCTAAATCCAGCAAAGATTGCAAGAGTCGGATGGTGCGATCGGTTTCAGAAATAGCAATGTCTAACGCTTCTCGCTGAGTATCTTTGAGGGTGTCACTGCGGCGCTGAATTGATTGCAAATAGCCATACACTACACTCAATGGTGTCCGAAGTTCATGAGAAATATTCCCGATCAACTGTCGCTGCTGATCCCATGACTGAGCCAACCGAGACAACATTTCATTTAGTTTTTCTGTTAACTCTTTGACTTCAGTAGGGGCATCATGCACGGGCAGTTTCGTCTGACTTAAATCATTGGCTGAAATCGTTCCTGCCAATTGACTCATGTTTCGTAATGGTTTAAGCGATCGGCGGATGTAGCAAGTCAACAGAATTGCCAGGAGCACCACAGCCAAAAACGTGACAATGCTCAACCCACGAATCGCCCTCGTCAGCATGAGTTGTTGTTCAGTAATATCTTGAGCAATATAAAGCTGTCCGAGTGTGGTTCCATTCACAACTAATGGGCTGCTGCACAACACTAAAAATCTTTCTCCAACCTGGTAAACTCTTGGCTGAAGTGGCATTTCAGAAAGAGAATGCAATTGATCTGTGAAGCGACTTGGAGCAGTCTGTAATGTTTGAGATTGAGCTAAAATCCCGTTATCTTCACCTTTCATCCAAATTAACAGACTGGAAGAAGAGAGCTTGTCGATCGTCTTCTCGACTGCCATCTCTACGGGAAACATTTCGCTGTATAGCTCTACATCGCGGGGAATACGGTCTGCAACCAATTCCACGTTTTCTGTATGCGTCGTGATCAGAATTCGCTGCATCTCCCAACTCGTCCAGGCGGCAACACCGCCCAATCCCAACACAGAACACGCGGTCACTCCCACAGTCAGGCGAAACTGTAGCGAAGCCGGATCGATCTCTTTCCGTCGAGATTGAGCCAATTTTTGAGGGGTTTTGTGAATCAACCCAGTTCCTCGAAGTAAGTTCATTGCCCAAATTTTAGCCGTAGCAAGAGTAACCGAAACTTTGGTATGAGATTGGGTAGATGCGAATAACAGCGATCGTTTCATCAGAATTCTCTCAGGAAGACGGCACAGTTGCCGCTAATCATGTCAGGGAGTGGATGGGTAGATGGGTCGTGGGGGAAGTAAAGGCAAGCGGTGTTGGATGTCCACTCATTCACTCATCCACCCATCTACCCATCCACCCATCTACCCCTCAACTCAAGGTTGACAATCTACTAGGCCAATGTCACTTCCGCTCTCCCATTCTCATTAAGATTCAATAACCTGAGATTGCGCTGAGAAAGGGCTTGGCAGAGGTTAAAAAAGTAATCTGTTGACGCAAAGTGCAACTTTACGGCTATGAGCTTGATGTCGTGTGGGGTAAACATTTTGTCTGCGCCGATCTGGACGGGCGAGACGCCCATCCCACAAGAGATGTAAGGGAAGTGGCACATGGCATTTTGTTGAGGTTAGTGCCTAAATTAATATTTCTCTAATCACTCTGTTCAGAGAATATCTCCATATCTAGAATTCTATGGCATCCTATACGCAACATCCAGAGAAATTTCTGTTTGCGATGGTTTGGAGTTCAAGTTTAAGAAAAGGTAAAGGAGTGGTATGGGAAAGTTGTAGCAGGGATAACTTGATCTCGCCTCTGGCGGTATAGTGGTCAGTCTGAATTGAGGTTTGCGCGTTGAGTCCGTCGTGTGGCAATTTGGGATCGAGGTGAGCAGTGGAAATTGACCTGGAAGATTTTTGGAATCAGGTGTTGGAACGGTTGCAACTCCAACTCAGTCGCCCTACCTTTGAAACCTGGATTAAGCCTGCTATTGTAGATCGGTTTGATGAGAGCGGCTTGGTGATTTGCACTCCCAATCCCTTTGCCCGTAACTGGCTACAGAAGTATTATGTTAAGACGATCGCTGATGTGGTTCAGGAGCTTTTAGGGCATCCGGTAGACATTCATATTGTTGTTAAACCGGGGTCAGCGACGGAAGGGGTTACGGATGCAGAGATGCTGTGGCCCCTGCCTGCGGAAGTTCCTCCAGCAGAGCATCCAACGGGTCAGCGTCTAAAGCATACTGAACTTAATCCTAGATATGTGTTTTCCCGATTTGTGGTCGGTGCCAATAATCGCATGGCACACGCCGCTTCGTTGGCGGTGGCTGAGTCCCCTGGACGGGAATTTAACCCTCTGTTTCTCTGCGGTGGAGTCGGATTAGGGAAGACCCATTTGATGCAGGCGATCGGTCATTATCGCCTCGAAATTGATGCCAATGCCAAAATCTTCTATGTCTCTACAGAAAGGTTTACCAATGACCTGATTACTGCCATTCGCAAGGAAAGTATGCAGAGTTTCCGGGAACATTATCGCGAGGTCGATGTGTTGCTGGTCGATGATATTCAGTTCATTGAAGGCAAGGAGTATACGCAAGAAGAATTTTTCCATACGTTCAACACGCTGCATGAAGCTGGGAAGCAGGTCGTTTTAGCAAGCGATCGTCCTCCTAACCAAATTCCTCGACTGCAAGAACGTCTCTGCTCTCGCTTTTCAATGGGGTTGATTGCTGATATCCAACCTCCTGATTTAGAAACTCGGATGGCAATTCTGCAAAAGAAAGCCGAATATGACAATATGCGTCTACCGCGTGGCGTGATTGAGTATATCGCTTCCAGCTACACGTCAAACATCCGAGAATTGGAAGGGGCGCTTATTCGAGCAGTGGCATATATTTCGATCTCCGGTTTACCAATGACGGTCGAAAATATTGCTCCTGTTCTGAATCCGCCGAGCGATCAGGTAGAAGCTTCGCCGGAAGCCATCATCAATGTTGTGGCAGAGATGTTTGGGGTTTCGATCGATGACTTGAAGAGCAGTTCTCGTCGTCGGGAGATTAGTACAGCACGGCAAATTGGCATGTACTTAATGCGCCGGCACACAGATTTGAGTTTGCCTAAGATTGGAGAAGTGTTCGGCGGGAAGGATCACACTACTGTCATGTATAGCTGTGAAAAAATTACTCAGCAGAAAGAAACTGATCCAGAACTAGCCAGAAACTTGAGACAACTCAGCGATCGTATCGGTCTCTCCAGCCAATCCAATCAACCTCGCAAAGGATAGACCTCTTATCAACCCTAAAACGGATTCACTGTTAACCTACGTAGTCTGTCAACGTTGAAGTGAGGGGGTTGGGAGTGGATGGGTCGATGGGTCGATGGGGGAAGCCAGGGCAAGCGGTGTTGGATGTCCACCCATCCACCCATCCACCCATCCACTCATCCACTCATCCACTCATCCACCCATCCACCTGCTTGACTGACAAATCTTTTCCCCTCATCCCCCAAACCCCTTCTCCCCATGTGGGAGAAGGGGAGCCGGAGCTAAGGTTGGGGTTGCAGCCCCTCTCCCGCTCTGGGAGAGGGGTTGGGGTGAGGGGGATCGGAGTTTTGTCAGTCAATCAGCCCATCCACTCATCCACCCATTTACCCCTCAACTCAAGGTTGACAATCTACTAGACTGTGAGTAACGTTTTAGAAACAAAGGCTAGATTCCATTGACATCTCTGACAGACCCCCAAGACCCTGCACCGATGCAGTCGCTCGGTCGGGTGTTGAAACGCTTAAACGCTTATCGGTGGCTCTCCTTGGGAGCCTTGCTCAGTTCATTGCTGTTGACAGCCGCGTATGCGGTGACTCCTCAATTGTTTCGCTGGGGAATTGATCAGGGCATCGCTCAGCAAGATTTACAAATTGTCCTGTATAGTGCCGTGGCAATGGTGGCAGCCGCGATCGCACGAGGCTTGTTTAACTTTGGACAAAGCTTTTGGGCAGAAGCCGCCTCTCAAGGGGTTGCTTATGATCTGCGAAATAAGATTTTCAGCAAAATCCAACATCTCAGTTTTAGCTATCACGATCAGGCGCAGACCTCGCAACTCTTAACTCGCGTCACGAGTGATATTGAACAAATCCGCACCTTCCTGAGTACAAGTTTGATGCAGGTGATTAGCGCGATCGTGACACTCGTGAGTATTGCTGTCATTCTGCTGATGATGAATTGGCAATTGGCCTTGATTACACTGACCGTCGTCCCGATGTCAGGATGGTTGATGGTACGGTTTCTCGATCGCAATAGCGTCGTGTTTCGGCTTGTGCAAGAACAACTGGGTGATCTCAATGCGGTTTTGCAAGAGAATTTGTTGGGTATCCGAGTGGTGAAAGCGTTTGTTCGGGAATCAGCAGAGATGACCCGCTACACAACACTAAATGATGCCCTGATCAAAACCAACATGAAGACGATTCGTGCCATCCGTAACACCTTTCCGTTTATGTTTTTGCTGAGCAATTTGGTGACGGTGGTGGTGGTTGGCTATGGTGGAGCAGCCGTCATTGGTGGCAGGTTTTCGATCGGTGAATTAGTGGCATTTAATTCATACTTGCTGTTGATTCTCCAGCCGATCCTGCTGATTGGATTTGCTGCCCCTGCGATCGCTCAAGCGGCGACTTCGGCTGAACGAGTCTACGAGGTGGTTGATACAGAAATTGAAATTTCCGATCGTCCTAACGCTATTCCCTTTGAAACCTGTGGCGGCAGAATTACCTTTGAAAATGTTTCCTTTCGCTATCCTGGAGCTACCACCGAAGCACTCAAAACCATTTCTTTTGAAACTAAACCAAGAGAACTGATTGCTGTTTTAGGGATGACGGGTTCTGGTAAAAGTACAATCATGAACCTGGTTCCTCGTTTTTACGATGTCACGACTGGAGCCGTTCGTATTGATGGACGAGATGTGCGAAATTTTACGTTAAAAAGCTTGCGATCGCACATTGGGATTGTCTTTCAAGAAACGACTTTGTTTTCTGGCACAATTCACGAAAATATCACGTATGCTAAACCGAATGCATCACTAGAAGAAGTGATTGACGTGGCAAAAACGGCTCAAATTCACGACTTTATCATGGGCTTATCGGGTGGCTATGACACGATCGTCGGAGAACGCGGTGTCGGTTTATCGGGTGGACAAAAACAACGAATTGCGATCGCCCGGACTCTACTCACGGATTACAGCATCTTGATTCTAGATGACAGCACTTCGGCGGTAGATGCTAGAACTGCCTCTCAGATTCAGGACGCGCTTGATGATCTGATGCGACGAAAAACTTGTACCGCTTTTGTGATTGCTCAACGAATCAGCACTGTGAAAAATGCCGATCGAATTTTGTTAATGGATAAAGGACGATTAGTTGCACAAGGAACGCACGAAGAATTGATGCAACAGAGTCCACTTTATGGCGCAATTTTGGAATCACAGGTGAAGCAAACAAATTCCTGAAAACAATTTTTCACTTCTACATGATCATGCGTTCAATTGATAACCTTTCACCTTTAAGGTACACATCTCTTACATAGCCGTTATATGGACAGGAGTTAATGGCGATCGATATGGGAGATGGAATTTTACTCAAACCTGGAAAACCATTTCCCGAAGCCACGCTAAAGGATGTTGCAGGTTGTTTAGAATATCAGGGAACACCTCAAAGTCTTGAAGATATGGAAAATCTCATTCGAGAAGGAATCGACGAAAAGTTTGTAAGACGATCGGCAGGGTTGACAAAGTGTATAGTCAAGAAGTTGTGAGGAGAACGTATGAGAAGTCCTGTGGTAATGTCCGATCAAAAAGCAACTCAGCAGGCTTCAACGTTGCGGCGGTTTCTACAGTATCTCTGTCCCTATCGCAAAGAAATTCCGATCGCCCTCACGTTAGTTGCGATCGGGGCGTCAACGCTTTCTATTGGCCCCTTTTTAATTGGTTGGTCAATCGATCATTTGATCGCTAAAGGAAATCTGCCAGGGCTACTGCTAATGTTGGGGATATTGGCACTGATTTACATCCTGGGTGTGGTAGCGATTCGAGGGCAAATTGTGCGAGTGGGCTGGATTATGCAACGATTGCTGGCTCAACTGCGACAAGATATTTTTATCAAAATTCAGAGTTTACCGATTAGCTTTTTCGATCGCAGCGAAGCGGGTGATTTGATGAGTCGCTTGCTCAATGATATGAATACAGTGAATCAGGCATTTGGACAGACGATCGCCCAAATGTTAGGTAACTTGTTCAGCTTGATTGGGATTGTCATCGCCATGCTTTCGATCAATCTGCAACTGGGTTTGCTGAGTAATTTGGTTGTACCGCTCATGATTTTCACAACAGGATTATTTTCGCGTTGGGCAAGAGCTAGATTTCGGGTGACGCGAAAGACGATCGGAGAGCTATCCGCCAAACTCGAAGAAGATATTGGCAGTGTTCGAGAAGCGCAAGCCTTCAATCGTGTACAACTCAACATTCAAGAGTTTCAGTTATTGAATGCAGCGAATCGGGATGCCAATGTTCAGGCGGTGGCAATTACGGCTGCTTTTTTGCCGTCGATCGATTTTCTCAATACGCTGGCAACGGCTGGAGTGCTAGCATATGGCGGCTATCTAGCCGTTACAGGCACTGTCACAGTGGGTGTTGTCACGGCATTTTTACTCTATATTCAGCAATTCTTCCGCCCGATTCAAATTCTTAGCCAGTTTTACACCCAAGCTCAGTCTGCCCTAGCCGGATTAGAACGAATTTTCTTACTGTTGGATGAACCATCCCAACTCAACGATGCACCTGATGCAATTGAAATGCCACCTGTTCGGGGTGAGGTGACATTTGAAGAGGTCAAGTTTGGCTACACTCCAAGTCAACTCGTTCTCAAGGGTGTCAATCTCCACGCTCAGCCAGGACAGATGATTGCGTTAGTAGGACCAACTGGAGCCGGAAAAACCACCATCATCAACTTGATTTTACGTTTTTATGATGTATCGGATGGCACAGTCAAAATTGATGGGGTTGATGTGCGAAGTGTGACACAGGCCAGTTTACGCCGTCAGATTGGCATCGTCTTGCAAGACAATATTCTGTTCAGCGGCACGGTTGCCGAAAACATCGCTTTTGGCTGTCCAAATGCAACCCACGCTGAGATTGAAGCCGCCGCTCAGTTAGCCAATGTGCATGAATTTATCACTTCGTTGCCGCAAGGCTATGCAACGCAATTAGGAGAACGCGGTGCGCCACTGAGCCAGGGACAGCGACAGTTGGTGAGTATTGCTCGTGCCGTGTTGATCAATCCCCGGATTCTAATTTTGGATGAAGCGACTAGCAGTATTGATACTCGGACTGAAGCGTTGGTGCAAGAGGCGATCGTCCGTTTGCTTCGCGATCGCACCAGCTTTGTGATTGCCCATCGTCTTAGCACGGTCACTCAAGCCGATCAGGTATTGGTGATTCAGCAAGGACAAATAGTAGAGCGAGGTACCCATGCCGAACTGATGACTCAGGCGGGAATTTATGCCAACCTCTATGCGCTTCAACTGGGCGCAGCCAGCCTCGCAGAAATTCATTGATTTTAAGTTCAAGTCTAACCACGAAGGCACAAAGACACAAAGCGAAAATAGAGTTTAAGGGTCTTGGTGTCTTGGTGTCTTCGGGTCTTGGTGGTTTAGCGGTTATTAAGGCTGATTCAATTTGTTATTTTGGGTCGATCGCTTCAAAAATTCCACTTTCGCAAATTGAGTTCTGACAGTTTGATTGGCATATGTCCAACGATGCTAAGGAATTCTAGGGCATCAATTTTTTTCTCCTTCAACAATTGGTGCAAAACCCGGCTGATTTCAAAACAAGCGGATTCTAGGCGCTCTCGTTCCAATTCGTCTTGGGTCACTCTTCACCTCCGAGCGAAAGGTTGAAATCAATCTTTACATTCACCTTTACTAGGTAAGTCTGTCCAAATCCGTACAAATTTGCCCTCCCCCGATCTGGTGATTATGTAGTTTTATAGCAATATTCCAATGCATTTATCGCTGACCGCATATTGCCGGAATGGGTTGTCGAGTTAACGTATTAAAGCGGCATCCATCTGACAAAATGTGGAGTTTGACTCCAAATACAGACATGGGTTCATCGTCTCGCGCTATATCTAGATTGTTGTAGGTTGTGTCTGATTCATCAACGATCGTCACGGCCCCCTCGCCTACCACTTCAAATTCGTTACCGTCAACCACGATCGCCGTGTTTTCATCAATCCCAATCCCAATCACTGCCGGATCAAGCAAAAGAGCCGCAAGTAAGCGCCCTAACCGTCCTCGTTGAGCAAAATGCTGATCTAATAGCATGCCTTGCACAAATCCGATGCCTGTTCCTAGCGTCACCGTATCGCCCCGTGGACTGGTTTCAGACTCGCCTTTGACAATCATTACTTCTGGCATGATCGCGGCTCCTGCGCTGGTGCCCCCGATCACACTCCCTTCACTGTGACGCTTGTGGATCGCATCCTCTAGGATAGTTCCCTTGATGCACTCTACAATTCGCGCTTGATCGCCGCCTGTAAAAAAGATTCCAGTTGCCTGCCGGATTGCCCGGATCGCGTTGATATGATTTGCTTGATCCGAGTTGCGGGTATCAATCACAATTACATCCTCTGCACCAAGCCGTTCAAACACATCAATGTAAGTATCACCCGCTTCTCTCGGTTCACTGGTGCCTGCGGTTAACACAACGATCTGCGCTCTAAAGCCACCTGCCAAACGCACAAACTCCCGTAAAATTCGGCAATCCCGATCGCGATCTTCTGCGCCTCCAATGATTACTAATGCTCCTCGGTGCTGGGTTGGTGTGATAGTTGCTTGGCTAAGCGAGTCCATTCCCATTTCTTTTTTTATCAACCTATCGAATCGACACGGCATTTCTGAGCGTATGCTAATTCAATTCATACTGGCAGAATTGTCTCGCGATAACGTTGTGAGGAATTAGAGAGTAGCTCATGGAATGGATTCTCAGCCGATTTCTGCAAATTTTATAGGTTTAGTCGTCTGGTGGTCAGCAATTGATAGCCACCCCCGATCGCCGCCAATGCCAGGAAGAATGTCCAAAGGCTAGTCGGTCGCAGGATCACTCCACCGCTCAAAAACACCAAAATAATCCCTAATCCAACCAAAATCCAGCCTGCTTCTCTGGTTCCTCGTCTGCCAAACAGCAATACCAAAATGCCGCTCAATAGAGCCAAAACAGAGCCAGCCGCCGGAATGTCTCGCCACCAATAGGGAGCAACTTGAGTAGTAAACAAAATGTTTTGTCCAAGAAAATAAATGCCAACGAGAACCAGTGCCAACCCGATCAATGTTGTTAGAAAGCGCATAGTGAAAGGTCGAATGTAGAGGTTGAATAAGAGGCGTTGCTGAAGTTAGGGATGTTTCAGGTAGGCACAAGGCAGGATAGGCACAAGGCAGGATAGGCACAAGGCAGGATAGGCACAAGGCAGGATAGGCACAAGACCTACCCCTACCATTGGTAGGGCTGATTCATTCTCCTGCAATCCTGACACAACTTGAGTTTCACTGTTATTGCTCAATCCCCTTCCCAGGCTCAAAGCAGAGCTAAGGAGATTTCCCACAAAGAACCTAC
>JAAUSF010000225.1 GCA_012033255.1 Cyanobacteria bacterium RU_5_0 | reverse complement strand
CCTTCTTTACAGGTTTACCCTTATTGCATCAGCACCTGCGAAAATTCTGATGAACGACACTGATGGTTAAAGTAATGAGCAATAGCATCATAGTTCCCGATCTGGAAGGTGCTAAAAATGCAATGGATTTGAGCATCGTGTAAAATTGAAAAGCTGTATAAAATGCGGTGTTGACTGCTACTGAACTATGACTGAACTGCTTCAACAGGCGATCGCCCAAATCCAAAAACTCCCGCCCGATCAGCAAGATGCGATCGCGGCTCGATTTTTGGCAGAGTTGCAGGATGAACAGAAATGGGAAACCCGTTTTGCCGCTACGACAGACGATCAATGGGATCAGATGGCGGCAATGGTGCGGCAGGAGATTGCAGAAGGCGAAACTGTTCCACTTGATGAAGTGTTTCCAACAAAAAAATGAAATCAAGTGTCACAAAGTCATTTCGCAAGCGGCTAGCCGATCTGCCTGCATCAGTTCAAGAGCAAGCTGATAAAGCTTATACTCTTTGGCAGGAAGATCTTTATCACCCGAGTCTTCAGTTCAAGCGGTCAGTCAGAAGCAACCGATTTATTCTGCTCGTGTCAGTATCAATTATCGTGTGCTGGGTTTGCTGGAAGGTGACCATATTTACTGGTACTGGATTGGCGCACACGATGAGTACGATGAATTGCTGAAACGGATGTAATTTGAAGCGATCGGTGAAGGCGCAGCATAACAACCCAATTGGAGCGGACTGAACAAAGTTGGTTGGTGTTGCAGCAAAAGTTGCTAGCAGCCGCTCAATTGGAACGTTATGCCGCTTCGTTTCAGGGTTTGGCAGTAGAGCAATATCAACTGTTTTCAGAGAATTCGTATTGACATTGTACATACGTTTCATCTAGAATGAGGGTTATGAACGTGTACTTTGTCCTCAATGGCATTACTTTTTCTTGGGATGATGAAAAAGCGCGTATCAATTCGCTCAAGCATGATGGGATTACCTTTCAGCAGGCGGCTGAGGCTTTTTTCGACCCGTTTTTTGTTCTCATTGATGCGAGTCGCAACGATGAGGCGCGAGATGCTGTCATTGGTTTAGATGCTCGATGGAATCTGCTTTATATCGTTCACATTGAGCGTGAAGGAGAAGGTATTCGGATTATTTCAGCCCGTAAAGCAACTCGCCAGGAGAGAGCAATCTATGAAAATGGAAACTTTGAATAAGCGTCTCGATCGGAATCGACCCATGACGAGTGTGACGATTCGGATTCCTGAAGATGTGGTAGAAGATTTGAAGAAGGTTGCGCCATTGTTGGGGTTCTCAGGCTATCAGCCGCTAATTCGTGCCTATATTGGACAAGGTTTGCGGGTTGATTTAGAGCGATTTGAAAGTGAGACCGTGAACGCACTGGTTGAAAGCTTGAAGCGTCGAGGTGTCAGTGAAGCCGTAATTGATGAAGCATTAAGCGAGGTCGTCCATGCAACATCGAACCGATCGTGATTTGCCAGCGGTAGAACAATCGCAATACACACTGACTTTCGAGAGTTTATCGGTTTAAAGCAGAAGCTTGCTGTTGCGGGTGATTGCGAACGTTATGCCGATTTGGTGGTTGGGGAAGACTCTTCAAGATAGTTGGTGAGGCGATCGCTTAATGAGAGAGTTGCGTTTCAAACGTTATGTAATGCATTGTGCAGATGCAATCTGGATGCACGGTACGCTGAAAGATTTACTACTTGAGATGCATTTCGTGTTGCACAGATTTATTCCACCTTCCCATATTTTGAGTCACTTATTGAAATATGGTGTGCCAAACGAATTTTTTCCTGATGGATTTTTACCAGACGGAAAAGTTCAATATGATGCTGGGATGAGCGGAGGTTGTTCCTGGAAACCTTTTGAAATGTTATTGTCTGGACTGTTGGCCATGGGACCAATGAAATTTCGCTTTTCTGTGCTTATACTCATGCCAAACGACCTACTAGTACAGCCCTGGAATAAATTTCTTCACGCGCTGCTGATACCTGGCATAGCCTGAATACTTCTCCAGCAGCCACTGTTCCTCCTGAGTGGCTTTTGCATTGAGGAGGACAGCCAGGGCGATCGCGCAGAGGAAATGGCTCCAGCTCAGACTAAAGACAACCCAAGCCAAAGTGAGTAGAATCAGTCCCGAGTAAAGAGGATGCCGCACGATGCCATAGATACCGTCCTCTACTAATTTCCCATCCCGACGCGGATAAGGAAGGGGTGTTAAACTTTGGCCTAACTCCAATAAACCGATCAGCAGCAACAACGCTCCACACACCCAGAGCAAACCTGCGCCCGTCCACAGCACAATCTTCAGCCCAAATGCAATATCACTGTACGGAAAAAATCGCTGTGTTGGAATCAACACGAAGAGGAGCAATAACAGCACCTGCCCGATAAACCAATATTCACCGCGATCGCCCTTCCACCAAGTGGGCGACCATCCCCAATCTTCTAGCAATTTCATGTTGTTTTGTTTGAACGACATGGTGTCATTATATGGTGTTGTGAGCGATGCCCTCCCTCAATCGATCAGTTTTCGCGAACTCACAATCGATCGGTGTTTCTGGCAATTGATAGCAACCCCCAGAAAACGAGTATGCTGCCCATCCCAAACCAAGGCGATGGAATTTCCTGTAAAGCTATAGATGCGAATAACACAGCAAACATTGGTTCTAACAACACTATTGCCGTTGTCAGTACTACTGGCAAACGTTGAGCCGCCACTGTATAGCAAAAAAATGGTAGCGCTGTGGACAAAATCCCTAACCCTGACAATATAAAGATAACTTGCTTGTCAACTCCAATTCCAATGGAAGACTTAGTAAAGAAGATCGCACACAAGAGAGATAGAACACTTCCAAGCAAACAGGTCAGAAAAACAACATTTATCGATTTTGGAGCAATGCTCTGGTTAGTAAATTTATTAAACCAAAATGTGTAAAGTGCAAGTAACCCAGCAGCCCCCAACGCTAAAAGATAGCCCGTCATTGTGTGCCAAGAGACAAATTTGTCGCTAGATAGCTGAGGGAGCAGAATAAGACTCACTCCAGCCATAGCGATTAACATTCCAACGCCTTCATCTCGCTTAATGTGTAGGCGTACAACATACTTGTAGGCAATAATAAACAAGGGTGAAGTTGTGAACAACAATGTGACTTCCCCTATGGGTGCCATCTGAAATGCTGTTGTACCCAAGATGTAAGACCCGATCGCTGGCAAACTCAACCACCAGATCGGCGGGGTGCGGAGGGAGCGAGTCAGATTGTGTTGGATACTGGGTACTAGTAAAAATATTGGTAGCATCACAGTAGTAGCAACTAGAAAGCGACCTGCCAGAATTGCAAAGGGAGACCACCCTGGAAGCCATCGGACAAATACGCCCACCATACCCCACGTAGCTGTGGCACATAGTGCTGCCATCAAGCCTTTGCCGTCCAGGTTGGATTGAGTCATACAGGTTTCATATCATCAATTGAGGGTTAGACCGCCACGTTTATATACTACTCTTCTCAATCCCCCCGATCGATGGTGTTGATTGCCATAGATCGCAGGGAATGGAAGACGCGATCGCAAATCATCAATCCAATCCTTTATTTATGTCAAAATAAATGCGACCGCCTCTGCTGAGCCTTCATCGATCGCATCAGCGGAGGTCCAATATTTAGGAGTGAGATAAGATGAGTCAAAGTCCCGATCCTCTAAAATCAGCCAATAGAGTCATTGTTTTGATTGGGGGATGTTTGGCGATCGCGCTGATGGGGTATATCGCCTACCAGATTTTCAAACAGACAACCCGCACGCGCAGCGTTGAGAATGTCATATTGGCCAGTTCTAGCGGCGATCCGAATGTAAAAACCACCAAGGTGGGGTTGGGTGCCTTTGAGACGATTGAAGGGACACCCTATCGCATTGCTCCAGTCGTTACCAATCAAGTCAGCGATCGCAAATACTATAGCAAAGAGACATCCTCTCCTACTAATTATCTAATACTGAATGTGAAGGATAAATCTGCACTTCGCCTCACGCCTAAAAACGATCGTCTTTTTATCCAGATGCAGAAGGTGGGGCAAAATGATAAAGAGGGTAAGTTAGTCAAGACATTTGGTATTTGGTATGCAGTGGTCAAAGCAGATACGGATGGGGATAAGCGCTTAACGCATGAGGATCGGCAAACAATTGCTATTTCTGATATCTCAGGGGCTAACTATACCGAAGCGATCCCAAAAGTGGATCGCTTGCTCAAAACATTTCAAATCAGCAAGACAAACGTACTAACGGTCTACGAAAGCGAAGGAAAAAATTTTGCAACGGAATTAGACTTGAGCCAGAGGAAAGCGATCGAAACAAAAGAATTACCCGCGATAAACTAATACCATGCCACCAAAACCTTGCTATACGGACAAAAGTAGCACTCAAATCCTAAGAGAAGGATTAATCGAATACTATGCTCTCAATCCCCATGTGACTCCGCCGGAAACACAGCCACCAGAGTTTGGCAAAATCTTACGGGCTCACGATGTGGGGCACATCATCTACGGCTGTGATACGGGCATGTACAACGAACTCAAGATTCTGCCACTCTTTTGGTGGACGAGCGAGTGTACGTTTGGGACTTATCTGAAAATGAAGAATTCGCCAGCGGTAGATGTGATGTATGCCGACATGATTGAGGAAAAGGGCGTACTGTGGCTTTATGGCACAGTGTTGAGGGTTCTTCCGACACTGATTCCAGCTTTAATCCCGATTTGGTTTAAAACTCGCAAGCGGCAGAAGCTGCTACCTTTTCTAGAGTTTGAGCCATTGCTCGATCGCACGCTCCTCGATATTCGCCAAGAGTACGATCTGTTGCAGTTTATTGAGTGAACGATCTCTTGGAATACCAAGATGGCTACGATATCCGCACCGTCCAGGAACTCTTGGGCCATAAGGACGTGAAGACTACGATGATTTACACCCATGTGCTCAACAAAGGTGGGCGAGGTGTTCGCTCTCCTCTGGATGCTCGTGCTTGAGTGGAAGAAACGATCGCCCCTATCCCACCCTGCGATCGCTTCTAGAAATATTAGTGTTCTACTTTCCTACCTCAGCTCACTTTGAAGCTGTTTCTTTGCTGCTGCCAACGCTTCCTCTAGCTTGCTTGGGTCACGACCACCAGCTTGAGCCAAATTAGGGCGACCGCCCCCACCACCGCCACAGATTTTAGCAATCCCACCGATAAACTTTCCAGCCTGTAATCCCTTCTTGTTTACGGTAGGACTAAATGCTGCCACAAGACTCACCTTTTGAGCCTCAGGCGAAGACCCTAACACCACAGAACCTTCTCCCAGCCTTTGCAGCAACCGTTCCGCCGCCGTTTGGAGAGAGGTTGGGTCAACCCCTTCCAATTCTGCTACCAGAATGTTGAACTCTCCTACCATCTCAGCTTTCTCCAAAAGCTGAGTAGATTTCACCAGCGCCAGTTCAGATTTCAACGCTTCCAGTTGTTTCTGGGTGTTTCTAAGTTCCGTTTGGAGATTCGTTACCCGTTCGGGGAGTTCCTCCGGCTTAGCCTTGAAACGATCGCTCAAATCCCGCACCACCGCATCTCGGACATTCAGGTACTCCAATACCGCCGGACCCGCCACCGCCTCAATCCGCCGGACCCCAGAAGCAACCCCCGTTTCTGAAACTATTTTGAAGAGTCCAATTTCAGCCGTGTTGTTAACATGAGTGCCACCGCATAGCTCCATCGAAACACCAGGGACATCCATCACGCGCACGCGATCGCCATACTTTTCACCAAACATCGCTACCGCGCCTTTTGCCTTTGCCTCAGCAATGGGCATCTCTGCAATATGCGTATCGTGAGCTTCCGCAATCCAGATATTAATTTGGTCTTCAATGCGCTGAAGCTCCTCACCCGTTAACCCCCGATTGAAGTTGTAATCAAATCGAAGTCGATCGAAGGCCACCAACGACCCAGCCTGTCCGATGGCGTCATCAATCAGATTCTTCAGCGCCGATTGCAAGAGATGAGTTGCAGTATGATTGGCTTGAACGCGACGACGGCAAGCGCGATCGATTTGAGCGGTGACGGTATCGTTCAGGTGTAACTTCCCTCGCTCGATCCGACCATAGTGAATGAAAATACCCGATTCTTTTTGGACATCCTCAACTCGCACCAGCACATCGCTGCCAGAGAGATAACCGCGATCGCCTACCTGCCCGCCGGATTCTGCATAGAAAGGTGTTCGATCGAGGGCAATTTGCACGGAGGTTCCTGACTCAGCCGCTTTAACAGATTTTCCTTCTACCAAGAGCGCCACAACGGTTGCGGTCGTTGACGGCTCCGTATATCCCAAAAAGGTAGTAGCATGAATGTGTTCGGCAAGTTGGTCCAAGGCACCTTGCACCGTCAGGTCAATGGTCTCATGGGCAGCACGGGCGCGATCGCGTTGTTTTGCCATTTCCGTTTCAAACGCGGCAACATCTACTTCTAACCCTTGCTCCTCGGCAATCTCCTGGGTTAGCTCTAGGGGGAAACCGTGGGTGTCATAGAGAATAAAAGCGTCTTCACCAGAGATTTGTTTGGGCTTGCGAGCCATAATCTCCGCCAGCAGTTTTTCGCCGCGTCCTAAGGTCTTCAGGAATTGGGCTTCTTCTCGCTCTAATTCTGCTTTGATGGAATTGTCCCGCCCTCTCACATTCGGATAGGCTGCTTCGGAAAGAGAGATTGCCGTTTCAGCCACCTTGGCAATAAACGCACCCTCAATGCCAATTAACTGACCGTGGCGCACCACCCGCCGGATCAATCGACGCAGAATGTAGCCGCGTCCTGTATTAGAAGCAGTGATGCC
>JAAUSF010000224.1 GCA_012033255.1 Cyanobacteria bacterium RU_5_0 | reverse complement strand
TCGAAAAGTAACACAGGAGTTTAAGGAAACAATGCAAATTGTATTTGATGAATTGTTACCGAAGTGGAATTACACAGCCAAACCTCAGACCATGTAATCTCCGGTCTTATTTAATCCTCGATCCTAAATCGCTTGCAGAAGGATTTTATTCGCTCCAACGTCACTTGTGTTTAGAACCTCTTGAGGTAGGACTGAGACTATAATTCTCAGTCCTTTTTCGTTTTGAGGTCGTAATAGGCAATCGGTAATCAGTAGTTGGTAATGGGTCATTCAGCGTAGAAGTGTCTATACACCCATTCCCCATTCCCCATTCCCACTACCCGATCGACTTAGCAAGCTGGAGTAACCAATAGAGTGATCCCCTGCATCGCTAGAATTCTAACGGGATCGCCTGGTTGAATCGTTGTGCGTTGGTTGGGATGGTAAAGTCTAGCTTTCCAGTATGTCCCTCGATAGCGGACTCGTCCAGGTTTGCCAAAAGCGATCGTTTGATCAGTGACTCCTTGAGTTGGCTCAACAAAAGGCTTGGGGTAGGAAGGAGAGAATAAGTAAGTTGTCATAATACCTCTACCTCGTATGGTCAATTGACTGATCAGAATTTGCTGACACCCAGTGAAGCAGGACATTTAGAGTTATGTGAGCTAAAATAGGGTTAAACTCACTCAAGTGAGATATGCTTCCCTCAACTGCTCGATGAGACCTTTCAGTAGTTGGAGAATTGATTGCAGTAAGAGGAGGGTGTTTTAACGCTGGCGATCGGAGAAATTGAACTCTCCACTAATCTTGTCTTGTCGTGTCTTAACCGTATCTCACCTTAGTGAGAAAATCAAGAGGATTTGTGAGAAAAATAGAATATATCTCACAAATGACTTGAAATATCTCACATAAGGCGTAAACCTGCTCAGATGACATGCAGGCTTCTAATTGGTAGCCTAGAAGACCAGTAATTCCGGGCAGATCATTAGATTCCGAAGTATCCAAAAAGTACGGGATCTACGGAATCGACCAGATCAAATCCGCTTCATGATTGAAGATTCCTCACTAGAAGTGAGAGATTTTTCGTGGAAAATAGAAATCACATATGTGAATCTGTGCTACAAGTGGAAACTGTTGACCCGTTTTTATTGCTGAGGTGAGAGTGTAAAGTTGTGATTCCCCAAGAGGCTCTAAGAGCGATAACCAACGACTATGGCATCTCCGACACGGAATTTGAAGTCCTGTCCCTCGCCATAGACGGGAAGCCGATGACTACAATCGCGCAAGAACTGGACATCAATTCGGCAGCAGTTCGCAAACGCTTAGGTGAGGTATACAAAAAGTTTGCGATCGTCGGCAGTGGTCCCGGTAAGTTAGCTAAACTTCAGCAGATTTTAGTGACGCTGTATCAAGATCGGCGAGACGAATTAGCAATGGATTCTGCACCAGATGTAGCGAAAGCAACGAATAAACTACCGGATGAACCCTCTCTTACCCCCTCATCAAGATTGGGGAGATGCGATCGATGTAGACTTTTCTACGGACGAGAAGCGGAGTTAACCGAGCTAAAGCAGTGGATTTTGATCGATCGCTGTCGTTTGGTGGTGCTATTGGGGATTGGCGGAAGCGGGAAAACAACATTATCAGTTAAATTGGCGCAGCGAATCGGGGAGAAGTTTGATCGGGTGGTTTGGCGATCGTTGGACAATGCTCCACCGTTGAAGATGCTCTTGGCAGACCTGATTCAGACTCTTTCCAACGGGCGAAGAATCGATCTGCCCGATAACAGCAAAGATAGAATATCGCGTCTGCTAGAGTACTTAACCCGGTATCGCTGTCTTATTGTGTTGGATGGCGCTGAAGCCATTTTACGGCGGGATGATTTAGCGGGATATTACCGAGATGGGTATCAAGACTATGCTGAACTGTTAGATCGAGTTGGAAAATTTTGTCACCAAAGCTGCTTGATTGTTACCAGTGGCGAGAAGCCAAGAGAATTTTCAAGCTTAGAAGGGAAAAAAGTTCGGGCGTTCTCATTGGGCGGTTTAAAGGATTTTGAGGGATGGGAAATCTTTCGGGAAAAAGGAATTATTCCGGAGTCTGAGGGTGAATGGCGGGAACTCGTGGCACTCTATGCCGGAAATCCTTTGGCGCTGAAGATTGTATCGGCAACGATTCAGGATTTGTTTGGTAGCGTCTCTGAGTTTTTGCGCCAGGGAACACGAGTCTTTGGCGGGATCTCGAAACTGTTGGAGGAACAATTTGAACGCCTTTCCACGCTCGAAAAAGACATCATGTATTGGTTGGCAATTAACCGAGAGCCTGTCTCGCTGAAGACGCTTCGCGAAGATGTCATTCTGATTGGCTCTCAACCTAAATTATTAGAGGTATTGGAGTCATTAGGCAGACGATCGCTCGTTGAAACTGACAAGGCTCTCTTCTCACTTCAACCCGTTGTAATGGAATATATCACGGAGCAATTTGTTGAACAGATTTGCAATGAGATTAGAACTGAAGAAATTAATCTCCTGAATAGCCATGCATTAATTAAAGCCCAATCAAAAGACTATGTAAGAGAGCGACAGGTGCGATCGATGTTGCATCTACTGAAAGATAAACTGTTTACCATCTTTGAAACTGAGAAACAAATTCAAGAGAACCTCACACAAATCCTCTCTAATCTGCAAAAAACCTCTCCATTGAAACCAGGTTATGCCACTGGAAATATTCTCAATTTGTTCTGGCAATTAGGAATTGATGTCAGCGATTATGATTTCTCTCAACTGGTCGTGCGTCAAGCCTATCTGCAAGATATGAATCTCTACCGCGTGAATTTTAGCGGGGCAGATTTATCGCAATCCGTGTTTGCAGAAACGTTGGGAAGCATTTTAACAGTGGCATTTAGCCCCGATGGTCAACTGCTGGCAACAGGCGATACCGATTACAAAGTTCATCTCTGGACTGTAGCAACGGGCGAACAACGACTGACCCTGCAAGGACATGAAGACTGGATTCGATCGATCGCCTTCAGCCCCGACGGACAAATGCTTGCCAGTGGTGGAGGCGATCAAACCATACAACTGTGGGACGTTACGACAGGTCAATGTCGCAAGACCCTATGGGGGCACAAAAGCTGGCTGCGATCGGTGGCGTTCAGTCCGGATGGGCAGTTGATTGCTAGCAGCAGCGATGATGGCGTGATTCAACTCTGGAATGTAACAACGGGTGACTGTTTGAATGTCTTAAAAGATCACCTTGGGAAAACGGTGCGATCGGTAGTGTTTAGCCCGGATGGCAAGATGCTTGCCAGTGGCAGCGGAGATGGCACAGCGCGGTTGTGGAATGTGGCGACAGGCAAATGCATTCGGATTTTCCAGCAACATTCTAGAGGGGTTCGTTCGGTGATGTTTAGCCCCGATGGACGGATGCTTGCCAGTGGCAGTAGCGATGGCACTATTAAACTCTGGGATATTTCTACAGGCGACTGTTTGCAAACTCTTTCAGGGCATATTGGCTGGGTCTGGTCGGTGGTGTTTAACCCCGATGGACAAATGCTGGTGAGTGGCAGTGAAGACCAAACCGTAAGACTCTGGGAAATTGCGACGGGTGCCTGCTTGAAAACGCTACATGGACACATGGGTTGGGTGCGATCGGTCGCATTTAGCCCGGATGGACAAACCCTAGCCAGTGGCAGCGATGACCAAACCGTAAGACTCTGGGATGCTCAAGGACGACAAATCCGGACACTTCAAGGCTATGCCAGAGGAGTGCGATCGGTCGCATTTAGCCCGGATGGACGGACGCTAGCCAGTGGCAGCAAAGACCGGACTGTGCGATTGTTGAGTATCGAAACCGGACAATGCCTCCATTCTCTGCAAGGACATAGTAGCCAGGTGTGGTCAGTGGCATTCAGCCCCGATGGACAAATGCTTGCCAGTGGAAGTGAAGATCAAACAGTCCGATTGTGGGATGTGGTGACGGGGCAATGTCTCAGAATCTTACAGGAACACACGAACAGTGTTCTTTCCGTTGTGTTCAGTCCCAATGGTCAGATGCTTGCAACAGGTGGCAGTGATCATTCAGTGCGGCTATGGGATGTCATGACGGGGCAACATTTAGCCGTTTTAGAAGGACACACCGATTGGGTTTGGGCGGTGGCGTTCAGCCCCGAAGGACGGACGCTTGCCAGTGGTAGCGGTGATTTGACTGTGAAACTGTGGGATATTCACACTGGAGAATGCATCAAAGCCATTCAAGGACACACTAACTGGATTCGATCGGTGGCATTCAGTCCGGATGGCAAACTGCTGGCAAGTAGCAGTGTCGGGCGCACCGTGAGAGTATGGGATATTCAAACGGGCGAATGTGTCAAACCGCTAGAAGGATTCAGTAGTGGGGTCCGATCGGTCGCCTTCAGCCCGGATAGCCGCATATTAGCCAGTGGCAGCGATGACAAGGTCGTAAGGCTGTGGGATGTCGATTCGGGGCGGTGTTTACAAGCGTTACGCGGGCATACCAGTCGGGTGCGATCGGTTGCGTTCAGCTATGATGGGCAAACATTGGCAAGTGGCAGCAACGACGAAGCGATCAAACTGTGGAATGTCAACACCGGAGAATGCATTAAAACGCTAAAAATTCCTAGCCCCTATGAGGGAATGAACATCACCGGAGTCAAAGGCTTAACTGCCTCACACAAAGCGACCCTGATTGCGTTGGGGGCGATCGATCAGCCGCTTTAGCCAATATTAGGGAATGGGGAATGGTGATTGAGGCGACGTGCAACTTTAGGGCGACAAGCCTTGATTTCTGGTGGGATAAGCAGCTTGCCTGCCTCGATCTAGACGGGCAAGATGCCCATTCCACAAGCGATGTAAACAAATTGCACATGGCGTTAATTGGTAACCGAACCCAGGAAGGTTCCCGGTTCTCTAGTAAAGCGTTTTCTGACGCACCCCGTATTTCCAGCATTTCGCGTTATTCTGGACATGACAAACCCATGACGGGACATGGAGAGAGCGAATGCAAACAGCAGAAGAAAAGATTAGCCCCCTCGCCGGAAAACCCGCTCCTGTTGAGAGTTTGATTGATGTTGCCAAGCTATTGCAGGAATACTACACGATCCATCCAGATCCGGCAAATTCACTCCAGCGTGTCAGCTTCGGAACATCCGGACACCGAGGAGCATCGGCAACGGGCACCTTCAACGAAGATCATATTTTGGCAGTTTCTCAGGCGGTCGCGGAACATCGGAAGAGCAAAGGAATTACAGGTCCGCTCTACATGGGCATGGATTCTCATGCGCTCTCCAGCCCTGCTCAGAAAACGGCTCTAGAAGTGCTGGCAGCCCACAGCATCGAAGTCTATATTGCCCCGACTGAGGGATATGTCCAATACACACCCACACCTGTTGTTTCCCATGCTATCTTGACCTACAACAAAGGCAAGACAGATGGTTTAGCAGACGGCATTATCATTACGCCCTCTCACAATCCTCCCACCGATGGTGGCTTCAAGTATAATCCTCCGTCTGGCGGTCCGGCAGAACCCGAAATAACCAAATGGATTCAAGAACGAGCCAATGCGTTGATTGCGAATCGCAATAAAGAGGTGCAGCGCATTTCGTATGAGTCGGCTCTGAAAGCGGCGACCACTCATATTTATGACTACATCACGCCCTATGTGAATGATCTGGAGAACATTATTGACATTGAGGTGATTCGGGCTGCCGGAATTCGGATTGGCGCTGATCCGTTGGGCGGGTCTAATGTGGCGTATTGGGAGCCGATCGCCAATCATTACGGCTTGAACATCACCCTTGTCAATCGCAATGTTGATCCAACGTTCCGCTTCATGACGCTCGATTGGGATGGCAAGATCCGTATGGATTGCTCATCGCCGTATGCAATGGCGAGTCTGGTCAAAATCAAAGATGATTACGATATCGCCTTTGGCAATGACACAGACTCCGATCGCCACGGGATCGTCACGCCGAGCGTTGGTTTAATGAACCCCAATCACTTTCTATCGGTGGCGATCCGGTATCTGTTCACCAGTCGCACTGGATGGTCATCCCATAGCGCGATCGGCAAAACACTCGTTAGCAGCAGCATGATCGATCGCGTTGGCAAAGACATCGGACGGCAGGTTTGCGAAGTTCCGGTTGGCTTCAAGTGGTTCGTCTCTGGCTTGCTGGATGGCTCATTTGGTTTTGGTGGCGAGGAAAGTGCAGGAGCGTCGTTCTTGCGAAACGATGGCACCGTTTGGACAACTGACAAAGATGGCATCATCATGGATTTGCTGGCGGCTGAAATTACGGCAAAAACAGGCAAAGATCCGGGTTTGCACTATCAGGAATTGACCGATCGCCTCGGCAAACCCTATTACACTCGCATCGACTCACCTGCAACTCCGGAACAGAAAGCCCGTCTAGGAAAACTTTCGCCTGACGATGTGAAAGCCTCTACATTGGCGGGAGATGCGATCGTCGCCAAACTCACGAAGGCTCCAGGCAATGATGCGGCGATCGGCGGGCTGAAAGTCACAACTGAAAATGGCTGGTTTGCGGCTCGTCCCTCTGGTACCGAGAACGTGTACAAAGTCTACGCGGAAAGCTTCAGAAGCGAGGAACATCTGGATCTGATCGTGAAAGAAGCCAGCCAGATTGTGAATGATGCGCTGTAGCGCTTCAAGCCATCGAACCACAAAGACACGAAAACATCCAGTTCTTTCTTTGTGCGGCGTTGCTGAATAGTGGGATGAATCAGGCAGGAACGGGCACATCTCCAAATCTAAGGTAGTGAAGTAGCAACCGAATGGAGTATCTCAGCATTTCTATTGACTTGGAGTAACACAAAGTTTTGCG
>JAAUSF010000223.1 GCA_012033255.1 Cyanobacteria bacterium RU_5_0 | reverse complement strand
GGCAACAGGGGTTCAGTAATTGCCCATTCTTCATCGGTGAGGTCGCTAGAATATGTCATCAGAATAGATTAGAGGGATGTCAGTGCCTTGACCTACCATTATAAAGATCTCAAATGGGTTCTATAAAGTCATGAAAATTCGTTAGATAAAATTGACGCTGAAATCGATCGCATATGGAAATCTGTCTGGAGCGAGAATTAGCCGCAAAGAAGGTGAAACCAGTTAAAGGTCTCTTGCGATGAATCTGGTTTCGGCAAAATTATCTCCCCACTGCTTGCCGTCGTGCAACCCAAACCTTTTACCGTCGGCTTCTAAGTATTGCGCTCCCTTTTTGGTTATTTCGGCTTCTTTAACCGTTATCTCGCGATCGCCATCTTTCACACATATCCTGATTTGGCTGCCAACTCGCTTGTGGGAGAGATCTGTGGATTTGGACATGGTAGACACCGTTAATAAACTATTCTGCCAGTCTAGAGCGATGCGATAGGGGGATACAAGTGGAAAATATGTGGTGTTTTGTTGGATCTTTTATTTTGGTTAAGATAGAACGTAAACTCCTTGCGATCGCCTGCATTTATGACCACACCGATTGAGTTCCAAGATTATTTTGATGTTGTGGTGGTTGGAGCCGGACACTCTGGATGTGAGGCGGCGTTGGCAGCGGCTCGATTGGGCTGTCGGACGCTCATGCTGACCTTGAATCTCGATAAAATCGCGTGGCAACCTTGTAATCCGGCGGTCGGAGGTCCGGCTAAATCGCAGTTAACGCACGAAGTGGATGCGTTGGGCGGAGAGATTGGCAAGATGGCAGACCGGACTTATCTGCAAAAGCGAGTGCTGAATATTTCGCGAGGTCCGGCAGTATGGGCATTGCGGGCGCAAACTGACAAACGGGAATATGCCGCCGTGATGAAAACCATCGTGGAGAACCAGGAGAATCTGATCGTGCGAGAGGGTATGGCGACAGATTTGATTTTGGGCAAGAACGAGGAAGTCATTGGGATACAGACTTATTTTGGAGCGGCATTTGAATGCAAAGCGATCGTGTTAACCACTGGAACGTTTTTGGGTGGGCGGATTTGGGTGGGCAACAAGTCGATGGCAGCCGGACGAGCCGGAGAATTTGCCGCTGTCGGATTGACGGACACTCTTAATCAGCTAGGGTTTGAGACCGATCGGCTGAAAACAGGAACTCCGGCACGAGTGGACAAGCGATCGGTTGATTATAGCCGGATGGAGCCGCAACCCGGAGATCCGGAAGTGCGGTGGTTTAGCTTCGATCCGGAAGTCTGGATCGAGCGAGAGCAACTGTGTTGCCATCTAACGCGCACCACGGCTGAAACGCATCGGTTGATTCAAGAGAATCTCCATCTTTCTCCGGTGTATGGCGGTTGGGTGGATGCAAAAGGACCGCGCTATTGCCCTAGTATCGAAGATAAGATCGTCCGATTTGCCGACAAAGAATCGCACCAGATTTTCATTGAGCCAGAAGGACGAGATATCCCAGAACTCTATATCCAGGGCTTTTCGACTGGATTGCCGGAATCCTTGCAACTGCAACTGCTACGATCGCTCCCTGGTCTTGAACACTGCACTATGCTCCGTCCTGCCTATGCGGTGGAATATGATTATCTTCCGGCAACTCAGTGTTATCCCACGCTGATGACCCAAAAAGTCGAAGGATTGTTTTGCGCGGGACAAATCAACGGCACCACTGGATACGAAGAAGCCGCCGCCCAAGGCATTGTGGCAGGTATTAATGCGGCGCGGTTTGCTCGTCAGCAAGAAATGATTATCTTTCCGCGTGAGCAAAGTTACATCGGGACGCTAATTGATGATCTCTGCACTAAAGATTTGCGCGAACCCTACCGAATGCTGACTTCTCGATCGGAATATCGGTTAATTTTGCGATCGGACAATGCCGATCAGCGACTCACGCCATTAGGACGAGACATTGGCTTAATCGACAATCGGCGATGGGATTTCTTCCAGCACAAACAACTGAATATTGCTGTCGAGAAAGAACGACTGCACGAGACACGTATCAAAGAACATGAACCGATCGGAAAACAGATTGCCGCAGAGACTCAGCAAGCCATCAAAGGCTCGATTACCTTAGCCGATTTGTTGCGTCGTCCAGGATTTCATTATGTCGAACTCGATCGCTACGGCTTAGGCAATCCTGACCTGACTCAAGCGGAACGGGAAGGCGCAGAAATTGACATCAAATATTCGGGTTATATCCAACGACAGCAGAACCAGATTGAGCAAACTATTCGTCAGGCACATCGCCCCCTCCCACCTGACCTAGATTATCAGTCGATCAGCACTCTTTCTAAAGAATCGCGTGAGAAATTAGCGAAAGTGAAACCGCTCACCGTCGGTCAAGCCGCTCGGATCGGTGGCGTGAATCCTGCCGATATCAATGCCTTGTTGCTCTATCTAGAAGTGCGATCGCGCCAAGTTTCTGCGGGGGCTACTAAGCTGTAATGCTGTGGCAACAGCATTGAGAGGAATGAACAACCTCATGCAAACACAGCTTTGGAAGAAATGGGAGATGGAGCGAAACACTGACACCTCTATCGATCGCCGATATTGAAGTTTGGCACTGCCCATCAAAAGCTTGAAATATTAAATCTATAACGGTTTGGTGGGCAATGCTCACCCTACGGAAATGGGTTGCTGATTTAGGGTATGCCCTTGTGACTCGTTAATTTAGTTGACAAAGTTACACTTTTTGCCGAAGCCTGCTAAATTTTAGGGGTCAGTTAAGCGTCGCGTCAGATGGCGTTACTATAGGTAGTGCCTATCAGGGAGCATTAAATCGGATTTAACTCTAGTTTTGGGCTGTTGATGTTTATTTTGTAGAATGAAAATCCAATAATTCTGACAAAACAGCCTTAGCTCTAGACCCGTTGTTGCTTAGCCAGTAGCCATGTCTAATGTCAGCGATTCCCGTTCCACAATGAATACAGACAGCCCTCTCGACCCATTTGCGAACTCCGTTCAATCCAATGCAGACCGCTTGATGGATGAACTCTTTGAGGATGTTGAGCGGATGCTAGAACGAGGAGTGAAGCTGTCGATCGAGCCGGAGGAGTCACAGTATCAGCCGTCGCCGCCCATCGTAGACTCTTTCCCGCCGGAGCCAATTCCAGTGTCTACGCTGTCGCTGTTGCCTAAACTGTCTCCACGACAACTGAATAGGGGCGATCTTGAACCAGATTTTGAGCCAGATGCCGATTTAATGCTGTCCACTGAGCTACCCGAAAGTGAACCTGAACGCCCCGAAAATCGATCGTTTGATGGCTTGCTGCTAACCATCTTTGTGGCGACGATCGCGATCACAGTTGGTCTTTGGTTTTTTATCCGTCATAGGATTCCGCAGGCGACGACACCGATGGCAGTGGCACCCGCAACCGATGAGATGCTGAAAAACCAACAGGATGCCCAGTTTTTGGATTATGTCCAACGATCGATCGATCGGATCGATCGCGCTAGAGAACAAACTGAAACGATCGCCAGCGCCAGCCCCTCGCCCAATGCCAGCACTACCGCTCCTACGGTTCTAGAACGAATTTACATTCCGGTTTATCAACCCCCTGCTGTCCAGAATTTACCTCCCGTCGCGGCGTTGCCCAGTCCGGTTGTGCCTGCGGCTCCGCTCTCTCCACCAACTTCCTCGGTGCCTGCGCTGCCTGTTCCTGCTTTACCTAGCCCGTCTCCATCAACGGCGGTTGTCCCAAACATCGCTCCAGTCAACACCCATGTTTTGATTGGCATTTTAGAACTGGGCGATCGCTCGGCAGCACTCTTTGAAATCGATGGAACCCCTCAACGGATTCAAATCGGTGAACGCATTGGGGCAAGCGGCTGGACGCTGGTTTCTGTCTCTGGGCAAGAGGCGATCGTGCGTCGAAATGGGGAAGTGCGATCGGTTTACATTGGGCAGCAGTTTTAGATGCAACAGAATGCTTTGACAGGTAGAGAGCCGTTTATGAAGGACGATCGCTTGCTACGATAAGAGGGAAAAGTTGCAACAGGAGAGCCTGCAATGGGCGTATTTGAAGACTTCAGCACCTTCCTAGAAACCCGTTTAGAAGAATTTTTGCGAAACAATCCTCATTTAGAGTTGCAGGCACTTGAAGAGCAACTGCGTGAGCAAGAAGAAGAAGCGATCCGGCTTTTGGCAGATTTGCGGATGCGAGAGAAGCAGCTACAAGCACAAATTTTAGAAACGGCGCAAGAGGTGCAGCGTTGGCATGTCCGCATTGAGAAAGCCAAACAAGCACAACGATTGGATTTAATGAAACCGGCTGAAGAACGAGAAGCCGCTCTACTCCGTCAAGGAAATCAGCTTTGGGGCCAAATGGAGGGCGTAAAAGCCAAGATTAAACAGACGATCGATTTGCAGCGCCAATTTCAAGTCCGCAAGCAGGAAATTAAAGCAAAAGTGGCGGAAGCGCAGGCGGCTCGATCAAATTACCAGAGCAGGCAAGAACAGCAATGGCAGACGACGGGCTGGAACCGGGGCTTTGGCTCCTCTGGCGCTTATGACCCGCTTGAGCAGACGTTTAAGCAGTGGGAAACCGAGGAAGAACTCAACGAACTCAAGCGACAAATGGGACGCTAGCGTTCCCGTTTTCCACAAGAGAAGTGGAGTTTTCCACAGACTTTGGATGAGTTTTCCACAGACTCTGGATTTATTCTTGACGCTTAGCACAATCTCAGATGAGACTGTCCTTTGTTCTTCGTCATCGGTCATTTGCAAGCTATAGCAGTAGCCAGCGTGGTTAGGACATTGCCAAAGGCTGAACGGCAAACGGCCAATCAATCCTGACTCAGCACTCAGTCCTCAGAACTCAGCGCTTAGCTATACATAAAGACAAAGGACAAATCTCAATTACTCCCACTCGATCGTTCCAGGTGGCTTTGAGGTGATGTCATACACCACGCGATTGACGCCGCGCACTTCATTCACAATCCGGTTTGAGATCGTTTCTAACAGGTCATAGGGAACCTTTGCCCAATCTGCGGTCATGCCATCTTCGCTAGTGATAAGTCGAAGGACGATCGGAAAGGCATAGGTTCGTTGATCGCCCATGACGCCAACGCTGCGAATCGGCAGCAAGACTGCAAACGCCTGCCACAACTCGTTGTAAATGCCTCGACGGTTGATTTCCTGACGCACAATTAAATCTGCATCCCGCAGAATATCCAGTCGATCGACAGTAACTTCACCCAGAATCCGAATTGCCAGTCCTGGACCAGGGAAAGGATGACGTTGTACGATTTCTTCTGGTAGACCAATCGATCGTCCCACCCTACGAACTTCGTCTTTAAATAGCTTCCGCAATGGCTCCACGAGCTTGAAGCGCAAGTCTTTAGGCAGACCACCGACATTGTGATGGCTCTTGATCTTCACTGCCACTCGTTCGCCAGTTTGCGGATCGACATTAGTATCTGCCGATTCAATTACATCCGGATAAAGGGTGCCCTGCGCCAAATAATCAAACGGTCCAAGCCGCTTGGATTCTTCCTCAAAGACGCGAATGAATTCGTGCCCGATACGCTTGCGCTTCTCTTCTGGATCAATCACACCCACAATTTGAGCCAGGAAACGATCGCGAGCATCTACATACTCCACGGGGATATGGAATTGCTCTTGGAATAGCTTCAGCAGTCGCTCTGGTTCGCCTTTCCGCATGAAGCCTTGATCGATAAAGACACAAGTTAACTGCTCCTCGATCGCCCGATAGAGCAAAAATGCCAGCGTAGAAGAATCGACGCCCCCGGATAGCGCCAACAAAACCCGCTTGTCGCCAACCTTAGCGCGAATTTCCCGCACGGTTTCTTCAACAAACGCGGCTGTTGTCCAAGTCGGCTGACATTCGCAGATGTGGTAAACGAAATTGCGAATCAGGGCTTGTCCACCAAGAGAATGCACGACTTCTGGGTGAAACTGAACCCCATAGAGTTTTCTGTCGTGATGGGCGATCGCTGCACAAGGCGTATTCTCGGTATGTGCCAGCAGTTCAAACCCATCTGGCAAACTGGTCACTGAGTCTCCATGACTCATCCACATCACGGTACCATTATCCACATTAGTGAATAAATCTGTGGGATCGTCAATATAGAGAGACGCTTTACCATATTCGCCTCGCTCAGCCCGTTCCACGCCGCCGCCCAAGTGTTGCACCATCAGTTGCATTCCATAGCAAACCCCGAGAATAGGGATGCCTAGCTCCCAAATTGCAGGCTCACAGCGCGGTGCGCCTTCATCATAGACAGAACTGGGACCGCCTGAAAGAATGATGCCCTTGGGGTTGAGTTGGCGTAACTGTTCAGCCGTCGTGCGATAGGAAAGAACTTCCGAGTAAACTTGGGTCTCGCGAATGCGACGGGCAATCAACTCGGAGTATTGGGAGCCAAAGTCTAAGATGACGATCATTTGGCGATTAAGTTGACCGACGGATGAAGTCTCGGATGAAGTCTGGAAAGATTGTTCCGTTTGGAGTGTCACCGCTGAATCCTGCACTAAGTCTTGAGAAATGAACAAATAAAGTCTGAACCAGAAATTTGAATAGCCAATAATTAAATCGAGACAAGAAACTTAATGATTTTCCGAATATTGTAACTACATTAGCAAACCTGGGGAGAAATGGGGTAAGGAATGGGGGGATGGGAGGATGGGAGGATGGGAGGATGGGGGGATGAGGGGATAGGTGAGGAAACGGGGAAGTTTTTGAACCACTAAGACATTACAGCCGTTTCCCCTTGCATAAGCCACCCCTCATCCCCTCATCCCTCATCCCCTCCATCCCCTCATCCACACGCAATTGTGGTTTACTCATCTGAAAATCGC
>JAAUSF010000065.1 GCA_012033255.1 Cyanobacteria bacterium RU_5_0 | reverse complement strand
AGACCTTACTTTCGCTACTTTTGGGCATTCAAGGAGAGGATTTGATTATTTCCCCCTATCCTATTTTCTAGAAATTGGTCAAGTGCAACGATTAATTTTGAAATTACGGAAGAGAATTCGCTAAGGCTGAATATTTTCGCTTCACGATCGCCTCATTTTTTTGGCTTTTGTCGTAAGGTCTTAGCTCTAGCTAAAAATTTACTTGATCTAGGAGCCGCTCCGGGTGAAGAAAGAGTTCGTTTTAATATTCCTAAAGTGATCAATAAAATTGAGACTCATACCCTGGCATTAATTCAACGTTATATTCCTCCTTTTCCTGAAATGATCGATCGCCTACAAGCCATGCTATTAGATATTAGTTTGTATGCTCCACAAGCCTATGGTCATTATCTTAATGGTTATCCAGCGAATGATTTGTTAAGTCAGATGAGCGTTCGTTTTTTTCAGCTAACTCCAAGTGAACAAACCGTCAATCTTCTCGATCCAGCCTACACGACGCTATACACACAAGACGCTATTATGCAGCAATATCTGGCAACCTGGCGATCGCTGCGATATCCCAATCCAGAAGTGCTGAACTTGTTGATGCGATCGTTACAGCTTGAGGATACCCGTAAACAGTTACAGTTACAGGTTAACCAAGCCCAACGTACAAGCGCACTATTATTGATGCTTGATACGTTGCTGAAAAGCGTTCAAGCGATTACTCAATATGAAATCCAAATTATTGCTCATCAGCCTCAAAGCGTTTTGATAGAACCTGAAATTCAAAAGAAGATTCAAGCACTTTTAGCAGCAAGTGAAAACATGGAAACCGAGTGGCAAATTCTATTGAAAGGAATTACTACTCAAGGGAAATTAACTCAAGAATCTGCTGCAAGCAATCTTACCTCAGAAGACAATTTTACCGATGATAGATTGCAACAATCGAATAATTCTAACTCGCCCTAAGAACCTGGTTGAATCTCTACTAATATTTATTAGTGAGAAATAAACCCTGCGATTAAAAGAGGTAGAAGGATGAAGGCTGAGATAATTAGCAGGAGAGTTCCAGGATCAACCTTAATCACATTCTTTTGCGGATCACGATTGTTCATTTTGCAACCCTTCAATGGATGTATCAACCAAGTAACTCTAAAATTCTACAACTCAAATGGCTCATGTTTAATTTGTTGGCTGATTCAGCATCCATGAGGAGTGGAAGGGGAAACGCGATCGTCCTTCAGGTTCACAACCCACTTGCTGAAACTGCCCCAGAGAAAGGACAATGGAAAAGTTTTATTTCGTCCTTCATTCTTCATCCTTGACTTATGCGTACCCATTATTGCGGACAACTCCGAGCCGAACACGTTGGGGAAACCGTCAGCCTATGCGGTTGGGTAGACCGTCGTCGCGATCATGGGGGCGTGATCTTCGTTGATTTGCGCGATCGCACTGGCATTGCTCAAATTGTCAGCGATCCCGAACGAACACCGAATTCTTATCAAGCAGCGGATGATCTCCGCAACGAATACGTGGTCAGAATCACAGGTCGCGTCAGTCAGCGTCCACCGGAATCCCTTAATCCCCGCCTTCCAACAGGCGAGGTGGAAGTCTATGCTGAACGCATTGAACTACTGAATGCCGTCCGGAAACAGCTACCGTTTCAGGTATCCACGGCTGAATCAGAAACCGTGCGGGAAGAGTTGCGTTTGAAGTATCGCTACCTGGACTTGCGACGGGAACGCATGAGTCAGAACTTACAGTTGCGCCATCAAATTGTCAAAGCAATGCGGCGCTATTTGGAAGATGAACACGGTTTTATTGAGGTGGAAACCCCGATGTTGACGCGATCGACTCCCGAAGGCGCACGGGATTATCTCGTTCCTAGTCGAGTGAATCCGGGTGAATTTTATGCCTTGCCACAGTCACCGCAGTTGTTCAAGCAGATGTTGATGGTGTCGGGGTTCGATCGCTACTACCAAATCGCGCGATGCTTCCGGGATGAAGACTTGAGAGCCGATCGTCAACCAGAGTTTACCCAACTCGACCTGGAAATGAGCTTTATGAGTCGAGATGAAATTCTGGAATTGAATGAGGACTTATCGTATCACATTCTCAAAACTGTCAAAGGGATTGAGATTCCCCGTCCGTTCCCTCGATTGACTTACGAAGAAGCAATGGATCGGTATGGTAGCGACAAGCCAGATACACGCTTTGGGCTAGAACTGGTGGATGTTTCGGATGTGGTGAAAGAGTCTGGCTTCAAAGTGTTTGCCGATGCCGTTGCCAAAGGTGGAATTGTCAAAATTCTGCCGATTCCTGGTGGCAATAGCGCGATCTCGAATGTGCGAATCAAATCGGGCGGAGATCTGTTTAAGGAAGCCACGGACGCGGGTGCGAAAGGGTTAGCGTACATTCGAGTGCGCGAAGACGGCGAGATTGATACGATCGGCGCGATCAAATCCGGCATTTCAGAAGACCAGAAACAAGAAATTTTGACGCGAACGAATGCTGAACCGGGACATCTGCTGCTATTTGGTGCTGGAGATTCCGCAACAGTGAACAAAACTCTCGATCGCCTGCGTCAATGCCTCGGTAAAGAACTCGGTTTGCTCGACGCGAACACAATCCACTTGCTCTGGGTGATTGATTTTCCGATGTTTGAGTGGAACCCCGATGAAAAGCGGCTCGAAGCCACTCACAATCCCTTCTCGGCTCCCCATCCCGAAGACATTGCCGACTTGAAGACGGCTCGTGCATTGGGCTATGACCTCGTATTCAATGGCTATGAGGCGGCAGGTGGCGGCATCCGGATTCACCAACCAGAACTGCAAGCGCAAGTGTTTGACCTGATTGGGCTATCGGAAGAGCAAGCCCGCGATAAGTTCGGCTTCTTCTTAGAAGCGTTTGAATATGGCGCACCGCCTCACGGTGGCATCGCTTATGGCTTGGACCGATGGGTGATGCTGTTGGCTGGCGAAGACTCGATTCGGGATGCGATCGCCTTTCCCAAAACTCAACAAGCTCGCTGCCTGATGACAGAGGCTCCTTCTGGAGTGGATGCGAAGCAACTTAAGGAGTTACACATCACTACTACTCAAAAATCGAAATCTGATAAGTGAGGCAAAGACGATCGCTAGTCATACCCATTTAAACAGAGGATGCACCCCTTCAATTGCTATAGTCAAATGTGGAAGTCTTTAAGTGATGAACTCTTCAAACCGTTGAGTACTTTAACTACACAGAACAATGAAGCCAACCCATTCTTCCATATTCCGGTACTGGGTCAAGAGTTAATGGAAGGATTGGCAGTTTGTGCAGGAGGGCGTTATCTGGATGCCACAGTTGGAGGTGGAGGGCACAGCCATCTAATTTTGCAAGCCGCTTCAGAGACGGAGGTCATCGCCCTTGACCAAGATACTCATGCCCTTGCTGCCGCTCAACTTAAGCTGAAAGGATTTGACGATCGCATCCACTTTCACCACACAAACTTTGCCGACTATGATCCGGGTGATTTGAAATTTGACGGAATCATGGCTGATTTGGGAGTGAGTTCGACGCAGTTTGATCAAGGCGATCGAGGCTTCAGTTTTCGGCAAACGGCTCCATTGGATATGCGAATGAATCAACAGCAAACGCTTACTGCTGCCGATGTAATTAATACTTGGGATGAAGTTGAATTAGCCAAGATTTTCTTCACTTATGGCGAAGAAAGATTGTCTCGCAAAATTGCTCGTCGAATTGTCGATCGCCGTCCCTTTGAAATGACAACTGAACTGGCGGAAACGATCTTTCACGCCGTTCCTCGCGCCTATCGCTACGGGCGTATTCATCCGGCTACTCGTGTTTTTCAGGCTTTACGAATTGTTGTCAACCGAGAATTAGACGTTTTAGAAACGTTCCTTCAGAAAGCCCCGCATTGGCTAAAACCGGAAGGACGAATTGGCGTTATTAGCTTTCACAGTCTAGAAGATCGGATTGTGAAACATACCTTCAAAGAGGCATCAGAATTGTTGGTTTTGACCAAAAAACCGATCGTTCCAACTGAAGCCGAGATTGTGGCAAATGGACGATCGCGTTCTGCAAAATTACGATTAGCGGAGCGACGATAAACCTAAGTATGATTCAATGGCAAATTATTGAATTCACAGCCTTAAATACTATAGGAGGTCAACTTTTGAATAATTGCTCTGATTCCTCCCGTAAAACACCACCATCCCCGGTGCGGTACTACTGGGAGGTGGCCTTTAGGCGCGATTGTGAGAGAGAAAATGATCAAATCATCACTCACCCAAGAGTTGTTTTTGTACCAACCCACACGATCGCTAAATATCTGAATATCTTTGTCAACCATTTCCCAGACTTTTCTCTGAGCAGTGAAACCAAAATGCCCTCCACTATTTTTATCCCAAAGATCATCAATTCTTCGGAGAGTGGCAATGGGCAGGAATTCAATATCTCGTGCTGTGAGATACCCTTGTTCTTGCCGACCCGCTATTTCCAACAATTTAGAGAATGTTTCTCGATTAGCTTCTTCCCAGTCTTCGGCTTCCAGTAGTCGCTGTAATCGAGGGAATTCTGCACCTTCTTCTAACCAAGCTTTGTCTCTGATCCAGGATTTTTCCTCTAACCAATCCTTCTCTTCTGGATGAAACTGAATCTCGTCCGCCTGTATGATTGCCAACACAGTTTCTAGCTCTTGCTTCGCCCGAGACGATAAGTTCGATCGCTTTTCCTGTCTGATTGTTGTAGCTCGAATGCGATCGTACTTTTGCCATCGTTGTTGGTATTCATCCCACTGGGGAAAGACCCGATCGTTATAGGCTTTTAACTCTTCTAGTTCAATTTCATTAGCATCCTGTTCGAGTAAATTTAGTTTTTTTCGTTTGTCATCAAGAATAAATTGTCCTGTGGCAAAAATCAGACGGTTCCTAATGTACTTTTGAACATCCTGACGATAAATCTCTTCGGTTTCAATCTTCTGTGTCTTCCATGAAGACACACCACGAGAAATTCGGATGTTTTGAAGAATTGTCCGTCCCATCGCCAGAACTTGACCGTCCTTGAGGTAGTTTCTAACTTCTCGACGATAAATTGTTTCTGCTTCGATGACTTCTGCTTCAATTTCCTGTGCATTTTCTAGAGATAAACGCAGGTTAATTCGTATCCGTTCAATCTCAACTCGTTTCGCTTCAGAAACCTGCCCATTTCTGATGAACCTTTCAACTTTTCGGCGATAAAGTTCCTCTGTCTCAATTTCCCGTACCCTTGTTTCAGATAAACCAAGGTCATTTTGCACGGGTTCAAGTTTATCCTGCTCTGTCTCAGAAATTTGACCGTCACTAATATACTTTCTGACTTCCTGCCGGTAAAGTTCTTCTGCTTCAATTTCTTGCGCTCTTTCTTGAAACAGACCACGGATAACTCGTGCCTCCTGAAGAGCATCTTGTCCTGTTGCAAGAACTTGACCATTCCGAATATACTTTCTGGCTTCCTGCCGGTAACTTTTCTCTGCTTTAATAACCTCTTCTTCAATTCTCTGCGCTCTCGATTTAAGGACACTAAAGGTGTTGCGTATCGATTCAAGAATATCTCGATCGGGAGTTTGACCATCCCTCCTATACCTTTGAACTTCCCAACGATAAGTCTCTTCAACTTCGATCGCTCGTGCCCTTTCTTTAGAAAGCCCGCATTCTATCAATTCTTTCTGAAGAATTGCTCGTGTTCTAGCAGTAATCTGACCGTTTTTGATATATGTTCTGACTTTCTGACGGTATCTTTCTTCCATGTTCACCTGTTTGTGGGAGCGCCCTAGAGTTTAGTGAGGTTATGAGGTCTACCAACATAAGGGCACAGCAAACTCGCTCCATCCGGAAGGTTTTGGTGAAGCAATGATGAGTCAGTTACAAAGGTCAGGTGAAGCGATCGTTCCCCATTTCGGATTACAGGGATTTTTGCTGAGAATCCGCCAAAATTTGCTGATATGCCTGGATCATTTGTTGTGCGATCGCATCCCAACTGTAATGTTCGATTGTATGCGCCTTGGCATTAGCTCCTCGTCGCTGTCGTTCTTGAGGAGTTTGCAGAGCCGATCGCAATTGCGCTTTCAACGACGCGACTTCACAAGAACTCACCCAACCCGCCTCCGCCTGCTGAATCTCCCGCCAGATATGCACTTGATCGGAAATCACAACAGGAACTCCTGCTGCCATCGCTTCAGCCACCGCAATCCCAAAGTTTTCGTAGTAGGAAGGGAGAACGAAGAGATCAGAGGCTTGCAGCAATGCCGCCTTAAACTCTCCAGAAGCAAACCCTGTGATGGTCGTATGGGCTGACAACGGCGATCGCTGTATTTGAACCTGAATTTGATTTTCGTAATCTGGATCTTGAGGATTCGATCCGGCTAACATGAAGTGAAATTGTAATCCTTCCTCAAGCAACTGTTTTAGCGCAGGCAACACTAGATCTAACCCTTTCTTGCGATCGATACGAGACATAAATAACACAATCGGGCAATCGATTGGAATTCCTAAATCGCGACGTAGATCCTGAACAGAACCATGACGATCTGCCAATTTAGGTACACCTAACGGAATAACTAAATCATTGGTTGTAATACCAAATCGCTCAGAGATTTTTGCTTCTTGATCACTGGTGAAATGAACGGCAGAAGCTCCAGCTAAATTCGATCGCTCAAACAAAGCCGCATAAAGTTGTTTAAGTTGTCGTTTTTTTTGTAAGTCAGCTGGATCAAGAGTACCTAACGGTCGCAGGATATAGGGAAGATGCCGGAAACGCGCAACGGTTGCAGCAGCCGTACTAATAGGAGAAAACAGTGCATGAATGTGAGCAAGGTTAAATTCCGTAACATGACGGGTTAGCCAATGTAGTAACTCAATGGAAAACTTGTAGCGGCGAAACGGAGAGCAGCGAAAGTAGCGAATCTGATAGCCATCTTGTTTAACAGGGCGATCGAGCGGTACATCCAACGGGGCTTGTCCCACATCTCCATTCGCATTAGTTGTAAGGATAGTTACATCTACCCCGTGAGCCGCTAACCCTTTTGATAATCCCAAAACCATCTGGCTTGGTCCGCCGTAAACCAGAGAAATAGAGGGAACAATTTGCAGAATTCGGAGGGGCTGAGCCGTTGAACAGTGGGATGGAAAAATCAGGGATGAGGATAAAGAAGTCATCAAGATTGCGCCTTTAATGCCTTGGACAGAGGGAACACAATTAATCCTTTGTTAAGGTTACTAATAAAAGTGGAAACGACGCACTATTGAGGTAGGTTCGTATGACATTCGCAAGTATTAGTCTCTTTGATTTCGACGTAAGCCAGGTTCGTCACTACAAGCGATTTAATATTAGAGGTGCTGAGGTATTCTCAGATTTAATTGCAGGCGTATTTTCAGCTACAACTAAAGAAAAGATTGGTATTGTGAGTAATGTGCTACGAGACAAAACAGGACGAATTGAAAATCTTGTGGTCGATTTGGGAGCTAGAAAAGTATTATTGTCTGCTAATCGCTTTTGGTTCAATCGCCACGAGGGGCGTGTTTATGCAGCGGGTTTAACTCGAACTCAAGTAGAAAATCTACCTGAAGTTCGCTCAAACTAGAATATTTTGATTGTTAGTTTTCGCTAATAATCTGTCGATAAAAATTGAGTTGTTGTTGAGCAAGGGCACGATTGGTATAGCAATTGATCGCCCTTTTATATCCTTGCTTAGACAACTCCGTTGCTAACTCCGGCTGGTTAATTAATTGCCGTAATCGATCTCGCAATTCGATCGAATTCCCCTCCGGAAAAACAAGCCCAGTATTGGCAATTACATGAGGAATTTCACCAGAATCAGAGCCAATCACAGGCACTTGACATGCCATTGCTTCAATCAAAACATGACCAAATTGTTCTTTCCAGCCCACAGCGGTTAATGTCTTAAACTGCTTTGCTGTTTGAGAAGGCAAAACGAGTGCATTCATTAAATTGATATAGCGAGGCACATCATCATGCGGGACACTTTCAACCCAGATGAGCCGATCGCTGATTCCTGCTCCTTGTGCCCTTTCCATTACCATTTGTTTCAACGAACCGCGACCCAACAAAAGCCATTTCCAAGGGCGATCGGTTTCTCCGAGTTTAGTTAAAGCATCACACAGGGTTAATAATCCTTTTTCCTCTACAAATCGCCCCACAAATCCCACCACAAATTCGTTTTGTTGAATTCCAAGTTGTGCGGCGAGTTTAGGCTGAGACTGTGGACGAAACAAACTCTCATCCACTCCTAACTGAGGCATCACCTGAATCATGCCCTCATAACCTCGTTGCCGCAAAATTTCGGCTCCATCCTGATTACCTACAACACTGCCGTGCGTATGCCGCAGATTGTATGCCTCCAGCAGCGAAACCGGGAATTTCAGGTTATAGGGCAGATTCCACCAGGTGAAAAATATATTTTTTGCCTCCAACTTTAGCATTCTATTTAAGCTAATTAGTTCAGCATAAGCCAAACTTTTTGCTCCTTGTTCAACTTGAATAATATCAGGACGAAATTCGCGTAATAATGAAACGATCTCTGTCCCAAAACAGAGTAACCCTTGATTGTTTTGACTGAAATTGGCAATCGGCACAACTCGGAAAGAACCCTCTTGCCAAAAACGAGTTTCGATCGTTCGATTTTGTACACCTCCCGGTCGCCAGCGTTTAGGAACAACGATCGTCACTTCAATATCTGGTTCTAGATCTGCCAATGTCCGAAACTTCTCGCAATTCAGATCAACAATGTAAGTGTGGCTAGCAACGAGGATTTTCATGCAGGGATGAAGGATGAAGGATGAAGGATGAATTGTCATTTATCATTGGTGAATTGACACGACGTGCGACTTCTTTAACTCTCTTGTGGAATGGGCGTCTCGTCCGTCCAGAACGGGGCAGGCAAGATGCCTACCCCACCAGAAATCAGGATTACAACAACAAAGTTGCACATCGCGTCAATTGATAATTGAATGACGAATGACGAATTAGGGTTGAGTGGATGGATCTTGGCGGGTGTAAATTTGTCCGTCGTCCCACAGACTCTTTATTAAAGTGCCCAAGACGCTAAAGAAACCAACGGTGTAGAAGCAGGCACGGGTCAGAATTTTGATGGGGGAACCGCTTTTATAGCAGGGAGGATGCCCTAAGACGTGGCAGTCAAAGAGTTTGGTAAATAGGAAAATCGCTTGAATGGGAGTGAGGTTTTTGAGTCCCATGAGAAAGTGATTGTGGTAGAAAGTGACTTGGTATTTGAACGATCGCGTACTGATGTCGTGACAGCCACCTGTTTCTTCGCCAAGGTGAATCAAATTCGCTTGCGGGTCATACCAAATTTTCAATCCTGTTTTGCGAATTCGTAAACAAAAATCCGATTCTTCTCGAACAGCACTCCCTCGAAATCGTTCGTCAAACCAAACGTCATATTTCTCGAAAATATCACGACGAAAAGACATATTGCAGCCTCTTGCCGTCAACACTTGCTGAGGTTTTATAGTGTGGACGAGGTTGATGTGATACCAGGCAATTCCGGGGTCCATTGCTTCAGGTGGCAGATATTCAATTTGCAATCCAGGAATGGCATCTGCCAATTTCATGCGATCGAACACTCGCCCTGCAACTGCCCCAATGTCAGGGTTCTCCAAGTAATTCTGAATATGTGCCTTTAGGAATCCATCTGGTAGTTGCACGTCATCATCGAGAAACAGAACAATCTCTCCTTTTGCCCGACGCACTCCGAAATTTCTGGCTCCGGGTAAACTTGCCCACTCAACTTGAAATAGCCGAATTTTTTGTTCTGATGCCAGTCGCTTTAAATATACTTGCGTTTCCGGTTCATGCTTCAAGGTCTGATCCACGATTAATACTTCATAGTTCAGATAGTCTTGTTGAATGACATTCGCGATCGTCTCACGCAGGACTTCCTCACGACCGTAAGTTGGAATAATAATTGAAATAAATGGCAGTGTCACAAGCAATCTCCTACTAATGCGTGATGAATGGTGAATAATAAACGTAACCGATATTCAATTCTTCATCCTTTATTCTTCATCTCTCATTCTTCTATGCAAATCCCAATTGCTTCGATCGTGGTTTCTTCTTCCTAGTTTTCCCATTTGTTTCAGGTTCTTCTTGTTCGGCTTCCTCTAATTTGGCAAGACGTTCGATTTCGGGAAGTTTCAAAATAACTCCTGCAAAGAACCAGTAATAGACTGCAACCGGATCAACGTCCAGCGGATAGTAGTAAGTGTTGTAGCTAATGAACAGAACGAAGCACCAGAGGGAAGCTCCGTAGCTGCGGAGGTTGCGATCGCGCACCGATCGATAGGCTTTGAATGTCAGATAGGTTAGTGTAGTAACAACACTCAAAAATGCAAGTGTTCCAAAGGGACCGATTTCGTAAATTAGCTTGGGGTAATAGGTTTCTACAAGTTCTGTTTCACCGAGCGCACGAGCCGCGTTGGTAGCTCGACCTAAACCATGTCCTAAAAAGTTATTTCCCTTCAATGCCCAAGCAAACTGATCTAGGATGAAAGCATAAGGGGGCGACGCATTCCAGCGTGAGATAAAACTATCAGTGCGTTCTTGCACAGTTGCTGAATTTTGTATAGCAGCAATGCCCAGGATTACACCCAGTCCAACTCCAATGGGGATGAATCGCTTCAGGTTTGTAACCTGTCCGGTGAAAACAAGCAAGAGGGCGATGATAATTGGAACAAGTGCCAGCGCAATTCGTTGACCAGAAACTACCGTTAAAACGAACACCGTACCTAACGAAATTAATCCTACAAGTCGCCAAATGGTTTTAGGATCGCTGAATGCTACTGCGAACGCGAGAAAGCTACTGGAGATCAAGAACCAGCCCCACTGCCAGGGTGCAACAAATGTGCCCGGTAACCGGATGACGCCCTGTTGCGGACTGTAGAGCAAAGCTCCACCTACAAAACATCTTGCTTCTAGAGACGCCTTGAATAGATCATTGCCTGTTTCAAGCCGAGTACCAACGCATTTTCCAGTCAATAGCAAAAGATATTGAATGAATGCTAATCCGCAGCAAGCGATGATTAGGATCATTGTTAAACGCATTAGGAATAGCAGTTCTTTTTTGCTGCGAAGCAAGTAGTAGGCACAAACGATTAAGGGAGCGTAGCCTATTAAGACTTTTATTCCCAGGATTCCCATCGCGATCGGCTTTTCCCCATCCTCACCAAACAATTGTTGATAGCCATTGACAATAAACAGCGTCAAAATGCAAAACCCTAACAGAGTGCCTAGCGCAGGCATCAACTGTTTAGGGACTAACACTGGCAGTCGTTCTTGACGACAATACTGCACCATGCCAATTAATGCCGGGATGTAAAAGCCATCTTTTGCTAGCTGGAGCAACGGGCTATTCCCGATCGCGTAGGTAATCGTGCCGCCAAAGGGTAGATAGATAAAAAAGCCCCACAGCGCATAGCGAGGATACTTGAAGGACAACGCGAGGATCAGAATCACCATCACGCCAGCTGCCGCCACTTTGATGCCACCGATTAACCCCAGTAGTAAGCCAAACAAAATCGCGGCACAAATGGCATTCGTTGTGAACTGGATCAATTCTTTGCGGATGCGATCGGCTTTTCGCTTCTGCGCCATCCGCTCCCTCAGACTCAAAGGTTCCTCTACAGCAACGTTGCTAGACAACCCTTTTGTTTTGCCTTTGGCGTTACCCTTGGCTTTGCCTTTCGTACCCTGCGCCTGCTTACTATTCTGCTGGCTGGGTTTTGGCTTTGATTTCAGCACAGTCCTATATTCAGCAGTGGATGTTCACTTTCCTAGTTAGTTATTCCCTGGGGAGACGGTGAAGTAACATGGGAAAGATGAATCCGGTGAGGCTGCGTTGGGTTTATTTCTTTTAATGTGGCTATCCTTTACCGTTTACTCAATAACCAATATTGCTTGCTAATGCGATTGTGAAACAGACAAAAGAAGCAACTTAAATGCTTCCTGATAGAATATGTTCGCCTTGAGGTTCTAGAGGAGCCGCTTTAGAGTCGATCGTCACAAAAATGTCGGACGCTTTGGTGCCTTGCGGTGGATTCTCAGATGGCGTGAGTCTGACGAACACAGACCCCTGAGTGTTTGTATTGAACTCTCCGCAAGGAATGATCTGACCGTTGTTTAGCGACAGCCACATCCGATAAACCTGATCGGGCGGCAAGGGAGGCAAATCGCCCAATGAAACCACAACTTCTTGCCACTGACCTGGGGTAAACATCAAGGTTCCAGCAGCTTCAGCATTCGCCCCTTCGCCCTGAATCGCGATCAAACGACTGTTAGGACGTTGCATGATGACTGCAACCCGCTCAGCTTCTGCCTCGTCTTGCTGGGCATAGCTCAATTGTTGCCGTAGCCGCAAGTTATCAGCCACTAAGAGCAATGTAGCAAGCACAGCAACGCCTGTAATAATCTTGCCCCACGGAATTCTGGCTCGTCGCCGGATGGGTGGCTCAGCAACAGCATGAGCAAGTAGAATTTGCTCCCGTAGATGGGGAGGAGGGACAACTTGAGGCAGCGCGTGTGGAGTGACTCGGAGGGCTGCTTGCAGGGCATTCACCTCCGATCGCAATACCTGATTTGCCCGCAGTAATTGCTCAAACCGTTGCGATTGCACTGGGTTTAAATCACCCAAAACATAGCCTGCCGCCAAAATTCTCTCATCATCGGTGAGTTGCTGTACCATCGTTCCTCCTTAGCCGATCGCCTCCCCTAATAATTGTCGCAGTTTGATCAGTCCTTGTCGTGCATTCGTTTTGACTGTTCCCAGTGGCATCCTTAGCTGCTGAGCAATTTCTGCTTGAGTCATGCCTCGGAAATAGCTCATTTCTAGGATTTGCCGTTGATTGTCTGAGAGTTGAGTCATGGCGTGTCGTACCGTTTGCTGTTGTTCCTCTAACGAAGCTTGCTCTAGGGGGGTGGGGGCAGAAAATTCGGCAGGGGCAGTCTGTTGTAAGCGTTCGACCGATCGCTGCCGACTGGCGCGGCTATGAATTTTGTTGATAGCTCTCGATCGAGTCAGCAAACACAAGTAGGTGCTGAGAGCGGCACGACTCGGATCAAACTTATCCTGTTTCCAAAAGGTAAGAAACACTTCTTGAGTCAAGTCTTCGGCTTCGTCCGGCTGATTGAGAATCTTCATTGCCACGGTATACACCAATCCCCCATATCGATCATAAAGAATTCCGAGGGCTTGTTGTTGTCCGGCTCTGAGACTTTGGATTAACTCAGCATCGGATGCATCTGGACGGATACGAGCCATAGACCAAATTGGATTCCTCCGTTTACCGGGGCATTATAGCCCGTCTCCCTTGCTTACTGGGTGGGTTGCTTAAGATCCGGAAAGGGCACGGCGATCGTGCCCCTACATTGATGGTCGATCTCTCGCTGGAGGAGAGCAAGGTGGGTGCATTCCCACCTCGCAACGGATACTTTAGATCAGCGAGAAGTTGTTTGCTGTGAAACTGGCTGGATTCGCAGCACTGTTCAGGCTAGTCGTGTTAGCGAGAACGCTGATATCCCCACCATCGCCTAAGTTTCTGGAGAAGACGGTGCGGGTGAAGCCAAGGGTGGTGTTGAAGTAGACGTAAACGCCTGCACCAGAGGTGATGTCATTGTTGTCTGCGATCGCTTTTGCGGCAGCGGCGGCATTGGCAAATCCATCAGTCAACACAATCACATTAGCATTGCCCGTGATCGCTCCAGAGGCTCCCTTGACGAAACTGAGATTCTGAAGCCCCAGATCCCGGCTGTTGAATGTGAATTGATCATTGGCAATATCGAAGTCAGTAATCACATCGGGCAGGTTGAGGACGTTACTTCCAAGGGTGGCATTGGGAGCCGGGGTGCCGTTGGCGAAGACGTTGCCTCCGTAGACGAAACGATCGCCGCCTGCGCCACCTGTCAGCGTATCTACGCCATTGTCACCCACAATCAGGTCGTTGCCTTCGGCACCTGTGATTGCATCGGTGCCATCGCCACCCTGGATGATCTCAGAGACCGCCGTACCCGTGAGCGTGTCAGCATTAACAGTGCCATTGATAATGGGCAGTGCGCTGGTTCCGGCAATTAAGTTAAAGTTATTCGCCGTGAAATCATTAACGTTCGCCAGATTGTTCAGGTTAGTCAAGTTGGCAAGAACGCTGATATCGCCGCCTTGACTCAGATTCTCAGAATAGACTGCACGGGTGAAGCCGAGGGTAGTGTTGAAGTAGACATAAATGCCTGCACCAGAGGTAATTTGGGCGTTATTGGCGATCGCCGTGGCAGCCGCAACAGCATTGGCAAAGCCATCAGTCAAGACGATCGCGTTAGCATTACCTGTGATCGCTCCAGAGGCTCCCTTGGCGAAGGTGAGGGTTTGAATACCCAGATCAACACTGTTGAGCGTGAATTGATCGTTCGCAATGGCAAAGTCGTTGATGATATCCGGCTGGTTGAGAATGCGAATCGTAGCAGTAGCATTGGGAAACGCAGGATTGCCGCCCGCGAAGACATCGCCGGAGTAGACAAATTGATCGCTACCTGCACCTCCAGATATCGAATCAACGCCATTGCCACCTGTAATGGTGTCATTGCCTTCAGCACCCGTGATGGTGTCATTGCCATCGCCGCCCAGGATGATCTCGGATACGGCCGTACCCGCTAGCGTGTCAGCATTGGCAGTGCCATTGATGGTAGGTAATGTACCGCCACCTGCAAGCAAGGCAAAGTTAGTAGCCGTGAAATCGTTGACGTTGGCTGGATTGTTCAGGTTAGTCAGGTTGGCAAGAACGCTGATGTCACCGCCTTGACTCAGGTTTCTGGAGTAAACCGCACGGGTGAAGCCGAGGGTGGTGTTGAAGTAGACGTAAATGCCTGCGCCAGAGGTAATTTGGACGTTATTGGCGATCGCCGTGGCAGCTGCAACGGCATTGGCAAATCCATCAGTCAAGACGATCACGTTGGCATTGCCCGTAATCGCCCCGGAGGCTCCTTTAGCAAAGGTGATATTCTGAATGCCCAGATCTTGACCATTTAAGCCAAACTGATCCCCAGCGATTTCAAAATCATTGATCACATCCGGCTGGTTGAGAATGCGGATCGTGGCGGCAGCATTGGGGAACACAGGATTGCCGCCCGCGAAGACATCGCCGGAGTAGACAAATTGATCACTACCTGCACCCCCAGACATCGAATCAACGCCATTGCCGCCTGTGATCGTGTCGTTGCCAGTACCCGCCGCGATCGTGTCATTGCCATCGCCACCCCGGATATCATCAGCGCCCGCCGTACCTACCAGGTTATCTGCTGCCGCCGTGCCATTGATCACGGACAGTACGCCAGCTGCTGTTCCGTTAGTAAGGACAAAGTTATTGGCACCGAAGTTATTCTGGTTTGCCACGTTCGTCTGATTGGTCAAATTAGCGAGAACGCTGATATCACCACCACTGCCTAGGTTTCTAGAGAACACCACGCGAGTCAGATTTAAAGTGGTGTTGAAGTAGACATAAATGCCTGCACCAGAGGTGATGTTGTTGTTATCCGCGATCGCCTTTCCTGCGGCTGCCGCATTCGCAAAACCATTTGTCAAGACAATCACGTTGGGATTGCCGGAGAGTTGTCCAGAGTCCCCTTTCGCAAAGGTGAGCGTTGGCAGTCCGAGAGCTTGACCGTCAAGCGCAAATTGATCTGCGCCAATCTCAAAATCAGTGATGATATCGGGTGTGTTCAGGACATTGCTACCAAGGACAGCATTCGGAGCAGGAGTGCCATTGGCAAAGACATCACCAAAATAAACGAATTGATCGCTTCCTGTGCCGCCAGATAGCGTATCGACCCCTCCAGCACCCGCGACCACGTCATTGCCATCGCCGCCCTGGATGTTGTCTGCGGCACTTCCACCTGTCAAATTGTCATTTTCTACGCCCCCATCGACGATTAATTGGATGCCCGCTCCGACTCCACTCAGCGTGTCATTGCCGGCTCCACCGGAGAAGATGACCGAGGTAACGCCCGTTCCTGACATATCGCTTACAGTCAGACTGTCATTGCCGCCGCCGCCACTGATGTTGAGTTGCTCAACCGTGTTGATTGTCAGCCTGAACCCCTTCAAGTTAGTGCGATCGAAATTCACATTCGCGCCGTTCTTTCCAAGGGTAAAGACATCGCCATCACCCGGTGCGCCAGTCACAACGACCACATCCGTTCCGCCGCCACCACTCATGCTGTCACTGCCGTCACCATTTGCCCATCGGAGGGTGTCGTTGCCGCCGCCGCCCAGCATGGTGTCATTGCCTTTGCCACCAACTAGAGTATCGTTGCCGCCGCCGCCATTGAGAGTGTCTTTGCCATCTCCGCCCATCATGGTGTCATTGCCACCACCACCATTGAGGGTGTCATTGCCTTTATCGGCTAGCATGCGATCGTTGCCACTGCTGCCATTGAGGGTGTCTTTGCCATCCCCTCCCATTAGGGTGTCATTGCCTTGTGCCCCGTCAAGCCTGTCATTGCGATTGCGACCATTCATTCTGTCATTGCCTTGAAGACCGAGAAGAATGTCATCTAAATTGGTACCGTTCAGTCTGTCGTTGCGACCGGTTCCTCTTCTTCTTGCCATGCCAATTGCTCCTTCAATTAGGTTTTCAAACACAAAAGACGACGTTTAGAAAATTCCCGGTAGATGCATTTTTATGGTTTCGTTGTTGCTCTGCAATTTGTACAGACATCAGACAAACTTGGATTTAAATCAGACAAAAATTTTTAGTGAATGTTCCTACAAAAAGAGTTAAAATTTGTTGATATTTCTGGGGTTTCGGGATTGTATGAAAAAATTTAGGGCTTCACCCCGACGATCAAAACCTTTTCTAAATAGTCAAAATCTGACACTTAGCTTTACAGCTAATAATTCAACCTTTCTGGGAGATAGATGTTACGAACCTCTCCCTCTTTCTCGCCCTGATTGATTGAGGAAATGTAGTGTGAGCATCTCGCTCAGTAGATCACTCACACTACACAATGGATGGCTGTATCACAATCTGTAATTGGTACAGGAGTCAGAAAATGTTGGATTTAAATGGAGCGAGGATAAAGTGAGCAAAAAGAGGGCGATCGCTTCTTGCAATCACCCTCTCGTTTCTTTAGCTTGTGTCTTAGAGCCTATCCGAAACCCATTTTGTAGGGTGGGCAATGCCTACCCTACCTGTGATACATCAAATGCGATCGGGGTTTTCGGATAAGCGCCTAGTGGTTCACTGGCTCTGATTTAATCTCCATTAGCTAGCCGCGATCGCCAAACTCGCAGGCTGACCCAGATCTCCAGTAATCGTGACACCGCGATCGTTTGCCGTCAAGTGGCGCACGATCATATAGATTGTCTCGACTTTTTCTGGTGCCCCGACTTTTGTCGCTAAATCTGTCAACGAAATGGGTTGTCCTGCATCCTTCAGTGCCTTCACCACCCCACGCTGGAGATCGAGTACGGTGGCAGCCGCTTTCTTACCTGCTTCCACGCCCGGTTGATGATAAGCATTGATGTTGACCAGCGAAGCATAAAGGCTGACTGCCCGTTCGTAGAGCGCGATCAGTGCCCCAACAAGACGGGGTGTGACGTTGGGAACCGTGACCGTAATCGAATTGCGATCGTTTTCGTAGAGGGCTTGACGAGTGCCTTGTAAGAGACCAGACAAGAAATCGCCAGAAGTGGCTCCAGGTTCAACCTCGATCGACGCCCCTTCGCGATCGCCCAACACCTCGATGAAGGTGACAAAGAAATTGGGAACCCCTTCTCGTAATTGCTGCACGTAAGCGTGTTGATCGGTCGAACCTTTATTTCCGTAAACCGCAATTCCCTGGTAAACCGTGTTGCCATCCAAGTCTTTCTCTTTGCCCAACGATTCCATGACCAGTTGTTGCAAATATCGAGAAAATAGCAGCAAGCTATCTTTGTAGGGCAACATCACCATGTCTTTCTCGCCCTTGCCATTTCCCTCATAATACCAACTCAATGCTAGCATCGCGGACGGATTGCCTTTCACGGTTGGCTGTCGAGTCACATCATCCATTTCTTTTGCACCTGCCAGCATGGCATCAATATCGATTCCTTGCAATGCTGCTGGTAACAAGCCTACCGCAGACATTTCAGAGGTGCGTCCTCCCACCCAATCGTGCATTGGAAAAATATCAATCCAGCCTTCCGATTTAGCGAGTTCTTCCATCTTGCTGCCGATGCCTGTGACAGCAACCGCGTGTTGAGCAAAATTCAGCCCATGCTGCTCATAAAAGTGCTTCACTTCTAACATGCCGTTACGAGTTTCGGGGGTACCCCCTGACTTGGATGTGATAATCACCAGGGTTGATGCCAACCGATCGTTGAGTTTTGTCAACACGCGATCGATCCCAGCCGGATCGGTATTGTCCATGAAATGAATCGTCATGGGAGGATCGATCACTCCCAACGCCTCCGCCACAAACTGCGGTCCCAACGCCGATCCGCCAATGCCAACCGACAGCACATCAGTGAACTTTGGTGCATCCGGTGGATGAATCTCGCCGCTATGAACCTTTTGCGTGAAGGTGTGAATTTTCTCTAGGGTTTCAACAATGTCCTGCTTCAATTCAGGTGTTGGAGCGAGATCAGGGTTGCGAAGCCAATAGTGACCGACCATTCGATGTTCGTCGGGGTTAGCAATCGCTCCTCCCTCCAGTGCCGCCAGATCCTTAAATGCCTTTTCAAACTTGGGCTGTAGCTGATCCACAAAGGCATCATCAAACCGGACTCGGCTGATGTCGAGATAGAGTCCTAATCCTTCATGGTAGTACAACCAATCTTGATAGCGTTGCCAAAGTGTAGCGGTGTCCATAGAAGTCTTGACCTATCGTATTTTCACTCAACAGTTTAACGACTAGATTTTCAAAGAAATCCAGGCTCTTACAGGCGAAAAACGGCTTAATTCCAATTAAATCGCGTTCAGGCTACCAATCCCCACCTCAAGCAGCCTTACTTTTTTCTTAATTCTGGAGCAGGTTCGCTCAGTTTGCAGTATCTCCGCACGTCATGGAATAGGATTAAACCCGCGTTGGCGTTGAGCTTCGTAGAGGATGAGGGCGGCGGCGATCGCCACATTCAATGATTCCACACCCACCGCAAGCGGAATTTTCACATTTATATCTGCGGCAGCGGCTAATTCTGGCGATAAACCGGCTCCTTCATTACCCAGCAAAATTAGTGTCGGTGGAGTGAAATCGACTTCCCAATAGGTGATGGTGGCGGTTGGTGAGGTAGAAACCACTCGAACTCCTTGCTGTTTGAGCGGTTGGATATCAGCTTGCAAATCGGGGCTGACGATCATTGGGAGGCGAAACCACTGTCCAGCAGAAGCCCGAAGGACTTTGGGATGATCTAAATCGACACTATCGGCACTGAGCCACAACCCATCGGCTCCGGCGGCGGTAGCCGTCCGAATGACTGTGCCAAGATTTCCAGGATCTTGCAAGGTTTCTAAAGCAATTCCCATCCGAATGGCACCGTTTAGGGGACGAAGGCAATCTCGTTTGGCAACGGCGACCACCCCATCAGGATGAACCGTTGTGGCGATCGCTTGCAATACCGCTTCGCTGACCAGTTCAGTGCGGGGCGATCGAGCGACGATCGCATCCCACAGTTTTGCGTGGTGATCTTGCCATAACGGAGTACAGCACACCACCACCAACGGACAATTAGCCATACAGGCTTCCTCCAGCAGATGCGTTCCCTCTAGCAAGAACAACTGTTGCTCTTGTCGTTCTTTGGCTCGGTGTAATTTCCGCATCTGTTTGACTAGAGGGTTTTGTAAGCTAGTCAACATAGGTAACGAAAGTAACTCGCAAAATAAACGGATTTTGACTATTCGATCGATTGAACCTTTTTTGCTAAGAGGATTAGATTAATAAAAAATTCTTAAGGAATACAATTAAGGAATATAAACTTCCTGCAATCAAGACCCTGACTCGCTATACAACTCAGAGTGAGATCAACCTTCACCCACCCTGAGTCTTGTGAAGATGCGGAACCCGGGACTTGAACCCGGAAGTCTTTGCAGACACTAGAACCTGAATCTAGCGCGTCTACCAATTCCGCCAGTTCCGCATATCGGCAGTCTAGCACAGATGGATTAATTCAAGACCGCGACTTCTCATCATCCTACAACGGATTCAATTCGTCAATTGATTTGAACTTAGATTTCATTTTCCGTAAATTCTTGGAAGGTTACTTTTTCCACCCCAGCTTATACTATGCCCAGAACAATTCTGGACATCTAGACTCTTTCCGGTAAAATCATTACCAAATTTGTAGGCTGAAAAGCCACTACCGTACTCAGTGAATAATTTTTTGGAGGGTACAGCTATTACTCCTTCTCTCAGTGTAACAAGCCCTCATCTCCTGCCTGAGGAGGACAAATCAGTGCTTCAGATCTGGGGCAAACATCCCTTGCATGGACAAGTCAAGATTAGCGGTGCGAAGAACTCGGCATTAGTGATCATGGCTGGAGCATTGCTTTGCACAGACGAGTGTCGAATTCGTAATGTTCCGTCTCTCGTCGATGTCACCCGCATGGGAGAAATTTTGTCGGCTTTAGGTGTGAAATTACACCGTCATGGTGATGTTCTTGACATTGATGCTCGGCACATCGGGCATTCTCAGGCACCCTACGAGCTAGTCAGTCAGCTAAGAGCGAGTTTCTTCGTCATCGGTCCCTTATTAACCCGTTTGGGCGTAGCGCGAGTTCCCTTACCAGGAGGCTGCGCGATCGGCGCTAGACCTGTCGATCTCCATGTCCGAGGACTCCAAGCTCTCGGTGCAGATGTCCAAATTGAACATGGCACTGTTCATGCTTACCTTGCAGGTGGTAAGAGACGGTTGCAGGGCACCCGGATTTATCTGGATGTCCCCAGTGTGGGAGCGACAGAAACCTTGATGATGGCAGCAACCCTAGCCGAGGGTGAAACAATTATCGAGAATGCCGCGCAAGAGCCAGAAGTGGTCGATCTGGCAAATTTTTGTCGGGCGATGGGAGCCAAAATTCGGGGTGCTGGGACGAATACGATCGTCATTTCCGGTGTTCCTAGCCTTCACTCCACTGACTACCCGATCATTCCTGATCGCATCGAAGCTGGAACATTTCTGGTCGCTGGAGCCATCACGCGATCGGAACTTATTCTCGCTCCTGTGATTCCCGATCATCTCACTGCCGTGATTTCTAAGCTCCAAAGTGTCGGCATCGAAATTCTCACCGAAGCACCCAATCGGCTCCGACTGGTTCCAGGACAGCATCATGTTGCCGCAGATATCAAAACCCTGCCCTACCCTGGTTTTCCCACAGATATGCAGGCACAGTTTATGGCACTGCTGACCCTTAGCGAAGGCAACAGCGTCATCACCGAAACCCTGTTTGAAAATCGCCTGCGCCACGTAGCCGAACTCAACCGGATGGGAGCCGATATCCGGGTGAAGGGAAATCATGCGATCGTCCGAGGCGTTCCCATGCTTTCAGGCGCACCCGTCTTGGCGACCGATCTGCGGGCTTCGGCGGCTCTGGTGCTAGCTGGATTAGCGGCTGAGGGCATGACCACCATTCGAGGGTTACATCATCTCGATCGAGGGTACGAAAATCTGGAAGGCAAATTGCAACAGTTAGGTGCAAAACTTCAGCGAGTAGACGTTGAACCAGATGCCACTGGTGAAACCCCGCCTCCTCCTGACCAACCTAGCTCTTTGGTATCGCAATAGCCATTTCTAAAAACCTCTTATTCGTAGGGCAGGCATCTCGCCTGCCTTTATGTTTAAGATTGACGTTTTCTTTCGATCGCCCAGTTCATTGCAGATCAGAATTTTAAATCTACTAGAACTGAGGTACAGTTTGCTTTAGCAGGCTTTGACCGTGCAAAGCCAGGAAATTGATTTCCTGGTGAATCATGGGACGATCGCAAGTGTCTGAGGTAGTCCAGTGTCTTCGCGTTCTGTGTTCCGGATTTTTATATGGCTGAATTGGCGATCGCCCCCCAGACTATATCGCCGCATTCTGGTATTCACGCTTTCCACCACATTGGGACTGATCTCTGTTCTCTATATCCCAGTTCTCTGTATCCCAGTTCTCAGTGTCCCAGCCCTTTCCATTGAGTCGAATCAGCCTGTTGCTGAAACCATTACTCAATCGCCCAATGCCCAAGCACTCCTCCAACAAGGCATCGATCGGTACGAAACCGAACAATTTGCAGAAGCGATCGCTCTCTGGCAACAAGCCTTAACAGAATTTGTTGCCCAGGGTGATTTGCTCAATCAAGCCTTGGTGTGGAATTATTTATCGCTGGCGTATCAACAGCTTGGACAATGGCAAGAGGCGGAAGAGACGATCGCCACTAGTCTTAATCTGCTTCAGCAACCCCTTTCTCCTGACTCGCAAACCGACTCTGAAATTTTGGCAAAGGCCCTCAATACTCAAGGTCGGTTGCACTGGTTTAGAGGACAATTGGAAGAGGCATTAAACACTTGGCGCAGGGCAACCGCTACCTATGGGCAGATGGGCGATCAGACGGGAGTGACGATCGGCTTGATTAATCAGGCGAGTGCCCTGCAAGCGTTAGGATTTAGCGTTCAGGCAGAAGCTGAATTAGAAACGGTTTATCAACTCCTCCAACAGCAATCTGACCCCGAATTGAGCGCGATCGGCTTACGAAACCTTGGGAATGCGCTGCGACGAGTGGGGCAGCTGATTAGCCAGGATGAAGATTCGCTAAGCTCCCAGGCTGTACTACAAGAAAGCCTGGAGGTGGTTGAGGCGGCAAATCTCACATTCATCAGAAGTTCGACGCTGTTGGAGCTAGGCAACACTGAACGTGCTTTGAGAAATCGGGCGATCGCGATTGGCAACGCTGAGGCAGCCCAGCAGCACACTGAAGCTGCCCTGACGTATTATCAACAAGCCACGATCGCCGCAACCTCTCCCCTGGAACGACTCCAAGCCCAACTCAATCAACTTAGCCTTCTAGCAGAAACGGAACAAGCCGAACAGCGGTCAACTGCCGTAGAACTCGCCTCTACCATTCAGCCAGAGTTAACATCCCTGCCATCCAGTCGCACAACGATTTATGCTCAACTTAACTTTGCCAGAAGCTTAATGAAACTGGGCATCGCGCCCCAAACCATTGCCCAGCTTCTTTCCAGTGCCGTTCAGCAGGCTCGTAATCTAAATGACCCGATCGCCGAATCCTATGCCTTGGGACAGTTGGGTGAACTCTATGAAATGACGGGACAATGGACAGAAGCACAAGACTTGACGCAGCAAGCACTTCTTAAGGTGGAGGCAATTCAAGCCGCAGATGTTCGCTATCGTTGGGAGTGGCAGTTGGGGCGGTTATTGGAAAGACAAGGGGATAGAGCAGGGGCGATCGACGCTTACACCGCCGCTGTTGAAACGTTGAAATCAATTCGCAATGACTTGTTACAAATTAGTTCAGATATTCAGTTTTCATTCCGCGATGATGTTGAGCCAGTTTATCGAGGATTGATCCAATTGCTGTTGAGTTCGGAGGATGAACCCAATCAAGACACTCTCAAAGCAGCGATTCAGCAAGTTGATGCGTTGCAATTGACGGAGATAGAAAACTTTTTGGGCTGTGATCTGGCTCAGACGATCGAGATTACTGAAATTGATATTGACCCAACCGCCGCTAAGATTTATCCGATCATTCTTGACGATCGGCTGGCAGTGATTCTGGAATTGCCAAATCAAGACTTGCGATATCATCCCATTCTCACGTCTGGTGAAGAGATTCAAACAACCTTGCAACGACTCCGACAAGATTTAAGTGAACCCGATCGCACTCCAGGAGCAATCATTGGATTGCAACAGGTCTACCAATGGCTGATTCAACCCTTCGAGTCTGATCTAGAGAGCCAGCCTCAAATTAAAACCCTTGTGTTTGTCTTGGATGGCGAGTTGCGAAATATCTCGATGGCAGCACTTTATGATGGCGAACAGTATTTAATTAGTCGGTATGCGATCGCCCTCGCACCGCGATTGGAACTGTTCAAACCGAGTCCGCGATCGTCCCAACTGAAGGTTTTTCTGGGTGGAGTGGGTGAACCTCAAACAGTGAGTGACAGAATGTTTCCCAAAATTGAATATCTATCTCCAGAACTGGAGGGCATTCAACAACTCGTTGATGCGAATCCGCCGCTCTTAAACACTGACTTTACCAAAACTAATTTAGAGCAACAGCTTAAAACTGGACAGTTTTCCGTGATTCATTTGAAGACTCATGGTGTTTTCAGTTCTGATCCAGAAGCAACATTCGTCGTCGCGTATCAAGACTTAATTACGGGGAAAGATCTGGGTCGCCTGATTCAAACCAGTCGTGTTGGGGAAGCTGCGATCGAACTCCTCGTGTTGAGTGCTTGCTCAACGGCTCAAGGAGACGATCGGGCTGTGCTAGGTTTGGCGGGAACGGCGATACAGGCAGGCGCTCAAAGTGCAATATCGACGTTGTGGGAAGCTCAGGATTTCCCAAGTACACAACTCATGATCCAGTTCTATCAAGCCTTATCAAACTCCAACACCACCAGAGCCGAAGCCCTTCGTCAGGCTCAGTTACATCTCCTAGAGCAGGGATATCGCACTCCCTACATCTGGGCAACCTATGTGTTGGTGGGAAATTGGCTCTAAGGTTCTCATCATGGCAGAACATGGTAGCCAATTTCCACCAAAACCGGGAGGGGCTACAACCTCAGCGAAGCAGGTTGTAGGGGGATAGCACAGTGAATGGAGCGAAGCGGAATTTGCCAATTGTCTTAGCCTCCCACGGGTGTATTATTGTACTCATGAAACAAGTCCTGATCATTGTTGTAAAGCTTCAATCTGCTCCTGAGCAAGCATCCAAACTGGATGCAACCCTCAGCGCGTTTGCGGATGCTTGCAACGATGTCAATGACCCCACACAACTCCAAATCACCAACAATTCCCCACTCCCTATTCCCAATTACCCGTTACCAGTTACCAACATGGGAAAACCAACCGGCTTTATCGAATTTATCCGCGAACTCCCCTCTGAAGTTCTGCCCCTCGATCGCATTCGCAATTGGGATGAATTTCATCTGCCGATGCCAGAGGAAAGGCTCCGGACTCAAGGGGCACGTTGCATGGATTGCGGCATTCCGTTTTGTCATACGGGTACGCTGATTAGCGGTATGGCGAGTGGTTGCCCGATTAATAACCTGATACCTGAATGGAATGATCTGGTTTATCGCGGACTCTGGCACGAGGCACTCGATCGCCTGCACAAAACGAATAATTTTCCGGAGTTCACAGGTCGCGTTTGTCCTGCCCCCTGCGAAGGGTCTTGTGTGCTTGGTATTAACAATCCGCCTGTGACGATTAAAAATATCGAGTATTCGATCGCGGAAAAGGGGTGGGAATCGGGTTGGATTACGCCCAATCCGCCGATCAAGCGGACGGGTAAAAAAGTTGCTGTCGTGGGTTCTGGTCCTGCGGGTCTATGTGCGGCGGCACAACTGAACACGGCGGGGCATTGGGTGACTGTGTTTGAACGAACCGATCGTCCCGGTGGATTGCTGATGTATGGCATCCCCAACATGAAGCTCGACAAAGAAGCCGTGGTGATGCGTCGCCTCAAGATTTTGGAAGAAGAGGGCGTGAAGTTCATTTGCAACACCGACGTGGGTAAAGATGTTCCGGTTGAGAATCTGCTCAAGGAATTTGATGCCGTGATTCTTTGCACTGGCGCGACAAAACCCCGTGATCTGCCGATCGAAGGACGCGCATTAAAAGGCATTCACTTCGCAATGGAATTTCTCACCGCTAACACCAAAGCCGTTCTTGATCAGCACCAAAGTGATGACTTTATTTCGGCAGCAGGTAAGGACGTGGTGATTATCGGCGGCGGTGATACGGGCACAGACTGCGTGGGTACGTCGATTCGCCACGGGTGCCATAGCCTTGTGCAACTAGAAATTATGCCCAAACCTCCTTTGGAACGGGCAGCCAATAATCCCTGGCCCGAATGGCCCAAAATTTATCGCCTGGATTATGGACAGGAAGAAGCATCTGCCAACTTTGGGGATGATCCACGGGTCTATCTGACGACAGCAACCCAGTTTGAAGGCGATGAAAATGGACAGGTGAAAGCTGTTCACACGGTAGAGGTGCAGTGGGAAAAAAACGAGAAAGGACAGTTCATTCCCAAACCGATCGCTGGCACTGCAAAAGTTTTACCTGCTCAACTGGTGCTGCTAGCGATGGGCTTCTTAGGTCCGGAACAACCCCTATTGGATGCCCTCGGACTTGAGCGAGATGTCCGGAGCAATGTGAAAGCCGAGTATGACAACTATGCCACCAGCATTCCGGGAGTCTTCGCCGCAGGGGATTGCCGACGCGGTCAAAGCTTGGTAGTCTGGGCGTTCAACGAAGGACGCGGAGCGGCTCGTGAATGCGATCGGTATCTGATGGGCAGCACAGATTTGCCGTAAACCGAGCTGCCGTAGTCTGACGTGAGTTCGATGGGTTGGTTTTACCCCTTCTCCAAACCTCTCCCCACATCGGGGAGGGAGTTTTGAAAAACCTCCGGAGAAAACATTTCGGTAAGTGCCAGCAAGTGGGGTAGGAAGATTTGCACCGCTTTGGAATCAAGGCGATCGTACATTTCCCAACGCAACACCTTGAGCATATCTTGGACGAGTTCCCATTGCACATTCAATTGAGGATAAAGCATCACACAAAGCGGAAATAACTGTTGCTGGAAAGAACGAATGCTATCTTCCAGAACACATAAACAGAGGTAAACCTGAAACATTTCTACGTCGCGAATGCTGGATGTCTTGACTTGAGGCGAGCGGAGAGATCCACTGTAGGTTTTGTAGTCGGGATAAAACCGGATCACCAGATCGCAGACGGATTTGGCGATCGCAGTACTGACTGGTAATAAATGCTGGACGGCAATTAAACTCGGAGAATCTAAATCATGAGTTGCTGCCGCTTCATAGGTATCGCGTAAAGGCATATACAGATCATCCATAACCTTTAGGTAAGGTGAAACCAAACCCTGTTCAGGCGTAGAAAGCCGTTCTAGAAGTTGTTGTCCGGTGTAATGGAACTGCATACTGACAAAGCCAATCACACGCGGATCGGTAGTGGTATATTTCTGTCGAACTCGTCCAAATTCAGCCCCTAGCAATACAGACAGTCGTTGTGGCGTTTCGCCGTCAGCATATGCCTGAAAAACCTGAGTGTAGAGCCGATGCACTTCTGCCGAAATCTCCCACGGATCAACCAATTCTGGTGCAATTCCATGTCGAGGAATTTCATCCGCCAATAGTGCCTCTGTCAACGACCATCCTAATGCACTCGCCCTATTCAGGTGTCTCAAGATCTTGTTTGCGACATCTGATCGCCCCATTCCCTCTACCCCCACTTTCGTTTGGCTCGTTTGGCTGAGATCCTGAGAAGACCTAGAGGTGGCGATCGCTTTGACATACTTAGATGCCCAAACTGCGGCTAGAGACTTTGCTCCTGGGTTTGACGGCGTGGCTGATTGATCTGAAGAAGACGCATTCAAGGGTAGGGGAAGGTCTTCAGGCTTGGCTTTGGTAGATAGACTCCAGTAAACCATTGCTCACTTAGGATTGTTAAATGAAGGACACATAATTTGTCTACCTGTCAATTTTTTGTTGATTTTGCCATCGGTCGGGGCGGACTCACGGGTCTGCCCTCTCAGCCAGGGCAACCACGTAGGGATTGCCCCAACCTACGCCGGGATTGCCCAATCTTACGTAGGGATTGCCCCAAAGCCTACGCCGGGACTTGCCCGAACTTACGTAGGGATTGCCCA
>JAAUSF010000222.1 GCA_012033255.1 Cyanobacteria bacterium RU_5_0 | reverse complement strand
GTTTGTTCCATCCTCCAACTATATCACATGTGATAATAGCTATGGATAGTTCAAGGCGGCGAAAGCCCGCAACCGCTTACCTCCCCACGTTTGAAAACGGGGGCTTCCGCTCGTTTTTCGGTGACATCCAGATCGACACCCCCACGTAAGGGCGAACGGCGATTCGCCCCTGCGTCTGTGGCTCACCTATTTGAAAATTGCTGTAAACCTGCTAGAGCTTGCACCTGTTCTAACGGGAGCGCCCACAGCAATTCAGGCTGCCAAGTATCGACATCAAACCCTGACTGATAGCCCCGTTGATAGGCTTGCCAGAGTCTTGTTCGTGCTTGTTCAGAGGTTAAATCAGCCTGGTGAGCCAGTTGTCTGCGTATAGGTCGCCATAGTCCCAAACCTAGAACGATGTGCGTTAATCGAAATTTCGCTCCCAGGAGAAATGCTTGCACTTCAGCTTCCCCTAAAGGATCAGTACCATAGCCCGTGAGGACATGAATCCCATCATGAAGTTGTTTGCGGCGAAGTCCAGCTAGCGGAGTGAGATTGTTTCGATCGAGAGAATCTGCCCATGCCCGACCAAAAGTTCCAGAAGGGAGCGATCGTAGCCTCTCCAAATTCACGATCGGCGGCACACTCGCTCCTACTGCGTCAGAAAGGCGATCGATTAGGTTAAGAAATTGTTGGACGTTAGGTGTAGCTTGCATAGGGATGGGGAGATATTCATCCTTCATCTCCCATCCCTTAGCCTACTGGTAGCCTACTGGGCTTGCCGTTGTTCACGGCGAGTTTGCCGGAATTCGCGGAGTTGTTCGCGTTGTTCTGGTGTGAAGACTTCTGAAGCGCGTTGACGAGCATCGCGGAAAACAGATTGGATTTCGGTTTTTTGCTCTTCAGAGAGACTCATGGCGGCGATCGCTTGCCTGAAACTTCCACCCTGTTCTAAGGTGGTTCTGAATTGCTGCTGTTGGTCTTCAGTCAGGAGGCTCTCTAGTTGGGCACGAGTATTCTGACGGATTTCAACAAGTTGAGCTTCTTGCTCAGGAGTCAGATTCAGTTGCTCGAAGACGCGAGGGAATGACTCAGATGCAGGAGTTTGTGCCAGAACATCAGGAGCTTGAGCAACGACAACTAGAGGAGTGAGGGAGAGGGCAATGGCGGCTACACTTCCAACCATCACAGGGACAATGTTAAATTTCATAAAAACCTCCAAATCAAGCAGTTCGTGGATGCTTCGATCGTAGAAATTAGCAGAGGTAAGCACCTGAAGCGGAGGTCATGAATCAGACCATGACTAAAGTCATGATTACTCGACGACAAAGTTAAGTTATGGCACTACTCGTGCTGGTGATGAAATAGGGGTGTGGGGGCTGCCCAATCTTGTGAACCGATCGATTCAAGTTCATACTCATCCGTTTCCGTTTCTGCTCTATTTAGAGTGGGGATTATTGGCGATCGCCTTCTTGAGCGAACTTTTGCCTTCCCCTTTGCCTCGCATCGCGACGCAATTTCCGTTGCTGACGATGGGCAGCATGATTGGCTTCGGGATAATGGGGTTGCGTCTTCCTAAAGGCAATTTGACTGAAAAGATTACGTTTACTGCACTCGAAATTGGATTGATTCTGTTAGCGTCTATTTCAGGAATCCGAGGATTGCGGCTCTTTCCATTTCTTTACGTGATCCTGGTGATTCGGAGTTGTCTGATCTTTAAGCGAGCCGGACGGGTGATTGTTACGCTCGTAGCCTTTGCCTTGTTCATCACGATGTTGGTGCATCGACTGCAATATTTGAGTATTCGAGCCGGACAACCCGTACCCGAACGAATTCGATCGATCGTGACTGGGTTTGCCCTCAACTCGACCTTACTCTTTGGCTTAGCGTTGCTGTTTGTGTTGCTGTTAGTTAATGCGCTACTGGCAGAACGGCAGAGCCGAGAGAAGTTAGCGATCGCTCATCAGCAACTTCAGCAATATGCTCTGCGCGTCGAGAATTTGGCAATGGTACAGGAACGCAATCGGATCGCCCGTGAGATTCACGACTCGCTGGGACACTCGCTCACGGCACTCAATCTTCAGCTAGAAGGGGCACTGAAACTGTGGCAGGCAAACCCCGATCGCGCTCAGTCTTTTTTGAGGCAGGCAAAACAGCTAGGCTCAACGGCTCTTCAGGAGGTGCGGCAATCGGTTGCGGCAATGCGAACTGATCCGTTACACGGAAAATCTTTGGAGCAAGCGATCGCCTCCCTGGTTCAAGATTTTCAATGGACTACAAGCATCCAACCCAACTATCAGATTCAGCTTGCCTCATCCCTTTCTGATGAAGTCAGCAGAGTGGTTTACCGGATTGTGCAAGAAGCTCTCACCAATATCTGCAAACACGCCGATGCAACTCAAGTCTGGATTCAGATCCAGGCTACCTTGACTGATTTGCAGTTGACAATTCAGGACAATGGAAAAGGGTTTTTGCCTGAGCAAAATCAAAGTGGTTTTGGTATCCAGGGAATGCGCGAACGGACGTTAGCCTTGGGCGGAAGACTGAGTATCACAAGTGCGGTTAATCAAGGCTGTTGCATTACCGTAACTCTACCGTTACAAATGATTGAGGATGATGCACGAGGAAGACCCCTATGATTCGTGTCTTGCTCGTCGATGATCAAAGCTTAATTCGGCAAGGGCTAAATGCTTTACTGGAAATAGAGCCGGATTTACAAATCGTGGGGGAGGCAGAGAACGGTCAGATGGCGATCGAGCAGGTGAAGGCACTACAGCCAGATGTGGTATTGATGGATTTGCGGATGCCGGTGATGGATGGTGTGGCGGCAACTCGTGCCATTAGTCAGCAGTTTCCCAAGATTAAAGTACTTGTATTAACCACGTTTGACACGGATGAGTATGTGGCGGAGGCGCTGCGTCAGGGGGCGATCGGCTATTTGCTCAAAGATACGCCCTCCGAGGAGCTAGCTAATGCGATTCGTGCTGTTCACAAGGGTTACAGTCAGTTCAGTCCGGGGATTTTACAGAAAGTGATTGCCAGAGTTCCGATACAATCGCTCTCCGTTACTCCAGAACTCCCACCTGGGTTTACTGACTTGACCCCACGAGAACGGGAAGTATTGAAATTAATTGCGACAGGGGCGAGTAACCGAGAAATTGCCCAAACGCTCTACATTTCTGAGGGGACGGTGAAGAATCATGTCACCAGTATTTTGGGGCGATTGAATTTGCGCGATCGGACTCAAGCCGCCATCTTTGCGAATTCGATTCTTCCGCTTCTCAGCCAGCCTGATTAAACACTTCTACGAAAATTTTACAAGTGGCAATCCAGACTGATTAGAATAAATAACGATCGCGTAAGCTGAAATTCAAAGAATTTGCTCTAATCAAATGAGTACCTTTGCAAATCGTTGAGTCGTTGAAGTGAACCCATGACAACAATTCTGGAACAGGGCAATATCAGTATCCATACTGAGAATATTTTTCCCATCATCAAAAAATGGCTCTATTCTGACCATGAAATTTTTCTGCGAGAGCTAATTTCAAACGCAGTGGACGCCATCCAGAAGTTGAGAATGGTGTCCCGGTCTGGCGAATACTCTGGTGAGGTTGGAGAGCCAGCCATTCGGATTGCGATCGACAAAGATCAGAAAACGCTGTCTGTCTCTGATACCGGGATTGGCATGACGGCAGATGAGGTGAGGAAGTACATTAACCAGGTCGCTTTTTCCAGTGCCGAAGAATTTGTCCAGAAGTATAAAAATAATGCCGATCAACAGATCATCGGTCACTTTGGTCTAGGTTTCTACTCCTCGTTCATGGTGGCATCGCGAGTTGAGATTGATACGCTGTCTTATCAGGACGGCGCACAAGCAGTTCATTGGTCATGTGATGGTTCCACTCAGTTTGAACTGAGCCAATCGGAACGGGGCGATCGGGGCACTACGATCACACTGACACTGCAAGACGAAGAACTGGAATATCTGGAGCCATATCGGATCAAGCAGCTAGTCAAAACCTACTGCGACTTCATGCCCTTCCCGATCAAACTGGATGATGAGCAGATCAACAAACAAAAGGCTCCCTGGAAAGAATCGCCTAACACCCTCAACAAAGACGATTACCTGGAGTTCTACCGCTATCTGTATCCTTTCCAAGAAGAGCCGCTGCTGTGGGTACACCTGAACACCGATTATCCCTTTGTCGTCAATGGCATTCTCTACTTCCCCAAACTGAAGCCGGATGTCGATGTCACCAAAGGACAAATTAAGTTGTTCTGCAATCAGGTGTTTGTCAGCGACAACTGCGAAGAGGTGATCCCACGCTTCTTGTTGCCCCTGCGAGGCGTGATTGATAGCACAGATATTCCACTGAACGTTTCGCGCAGCTTTTTGCAAAACGATCGCACGGTTCGCAAAATTGCCGATTACATCGCCAAAAAGGTGGGCGATCGACTCAAAGAATTGTATCGCGACGATCGTGCCCAATATATTCGCTGTTGGCAAGACCTCGGCACGTTTGTCAAGTTCGGCTCTATGAACGATGACAAATTTAAGAAGCAAGTCGAGGATATCTTAATTTATCGCACCACGTTTGAGGGAGCAGGCGATCGGGAACCGGGAACAGGGGAAGCTGAAGTTTCTTCGGTTCAAGTGCAGGCAGAAGCAGGGGATGTGTGGCAGGATGTGACTCCCAAGCCTCAATCCTCCACTTCTGATCCCCTGAATGTGCTGGACGGTAAGACCTACACGACGTTGAAGGAATACCTGGAACGGAATAAGGTGCGTCACGAGAACCGCGTATTCTACTGTACCGATGCCGCATCTCAAGCGACTTACGTAGAACTGCACAAGAGCCAGGGCTTAGAAGTGCTGTTTATGGATTCGTTCATTGATTCGCACTTTATTAGTTTCTTGGAGCGGGAGTATTCGGAAGTCAAATTCTCGCGAGTAGATGCGGAACTCGATGAAACGCTGATTGACAACGATAAATCCAGTGAAATTGTCGATCCGACGACGAATAAGACTCGCAATGAGATTATCAAAGAGCTATTTGAAATCGCATTGAATAAGCCCAAGGTAACAATCCGCACGGAAGCTCTCAAATCTGAGAATGCAGAAGCCGCACCTCCAGCGATCGTCCTTCTCCCCGAATCGTTGCGGCGGATGCAGGAAATGAACGCTCTGCTGACTCAACAGTCGATCGAGTTCCCCGAAGAACATACGCTGCTCGTCAATACGGCTCATCCCCTAATTCAAAACTTGTTTAGTCTCAGCAAAGGCAGTATCGTTCAAGCGGGACAATCTCCCTCTGGCGAACTGGCTAATCTCATCTGCCTGCATGTCTATGATCTGGCATTGATGGCTCAGAAAGCCTTTGATGCCAACACCATGAAGGCATTTGTAGAGCGATCGAACCAAGTCCTGACGCGCTTGACGCAGAAATAACCTATCTCTCAAGATACGCTACGGTGTACGCTGGCTAGATTCAACCACTTGTGCGTACACGGTAGCTCAAGATACAAGGGTGGGCATTGCCCACCTTACCGAAAAACGAGCTAAAGCCCCTGGCTTCAGACATGGGGATGTAAGCGTTTGCGGACTTTAGTCGCCTTGAACTATCTATGCAATTTCCGGAATTCTTATATGGGAGAGTGTGATATAAGATATGGAGGTGGAAGATGATTGTATTAGAGTTCAAAACCTACGGAAATGCCAGTCAGTTCAGCGCCATTGATGAAGCTCTGAGAACTGTCCAATTTATTCGCAACAAATCGCTTCGGCTTTGGATGGATAACAAAGGGACAGGACAAAACGACCTGCAAAAATATTGTGCGGTACTCGCTCTTTGAATTTCCGTTTGTCAATGAACTCAACAGTATGGCTCGTCAAGCAGCTGCTGAACGAGCATGGTCTGCAATCAGTCGGTTTTTTGAAAACTGCAAAAAGGGGGTTCCTGGTAAAAAAGGATTCCCGCAGTTCCAAAAAGATTGCCGCTCAGTCGAGTACAAAACTTCTGGCTGGAAACTGGCAGATGATCACAAATCAATCACATTCACCGATAAAAAGGGAATTGGCAGACTAAAGCTCAAAGGAACCCGTGATCTTAACTTTTATCAGCCGGACCAGATTAAACGAGTCAGATTGGTAAAACGTGCAGACGGGTACTATGTGCAATTTTGCATCCAGATTGACCGTTTTGAAGAGATTGCACCGTCAGGCAATGCCATTGGATTAGACGTTGGGCTTAACGATTTCTACACTGACAGCAACAACCAAACGGTAGATAATCCTCGGTTTTTCCGTAAGGGAACGAGGCGGTTAAAACAGGCTCAGCGGTGCGTCTCTAGGCGTATCAAGGGGTCTAAAAATAGGGCTAAAGCTAGACATATTCTAGGTAAGCGCTATCTCAAGATAAGTAGGCAGCGTAAAGACCATGCCGTGAAGTTGGCAAGGTGCGTAATCACATCCAACGATGTAGTCGCCTACGAAGATTTGAGAATCAAGAATATGGTGAGGAATCACTGTCTGGCTAAGTCTATCAACGATGCATCTTGGTATCAGTTCCGCGTCTGGCTGGAATACTTTGGCAAGGTGTTTGGCAAAATCACCATTGCCATTCCACCCAACGGAACAAGTCAGGAATGCTCTCAATGTGGCACGGTGGTCAAAAAATCTCTTTCAACTCGCACTCACGCCTGTCAGTGCGGATGTCTGCTAGATAGAGACCACAATTCCGCGAGAAACATCCTAAGTCGAGGATTGAGTACGGTAGGGCATACCGGAACTTTCATGCTGGACATGAGCAACGCTTCTGGAGAATCGACCTCTACTTTGGTTGGAGCAATCCTGCCTCAGCAAGTTGGCTCGTAGAGAGAAGAATCCCCGTGGCTTTAGCCCTGGGGAGTGTCAATGAGTCTAGAATTCAAAACTTACAGCCAGTTTCACTTGCATAAGCCACCCACCCACCCATC
>JAAUSF010000221.1 GCA_012033255.1 Cyanobacteria bacterium RU_5_0 | reverse complement strand
AAAATAAATCTAACTATGTAACAGAAAGTAAAGTTCTTCAAACCCCTGTGATTGCTTCGTTCCACTCCGTTTCACTCGCAATGACATAGTGTGAATTATTTACGTCGTTCTACTTACGTCGGGCGCGTAAATAGGGCAACCATTTCAAATCCATAAAAAGCCCATTCCATAATACTTTTGACTTTTGACTTTTGACTTTTGACTTCCGCCTTGCGCTACTAGTTGCTCGATGGGAACTTGTAGACGGTAAGCTAGCTTGCAAATGGATAATTGAGAGTTAATTGACTTTTCCTATTGAGAATAAAATCAGCAACCCAAGAATTCTGTTAATTATTGACTTTATTCTCAAGATTGATTGACATTCGATTTTAGACTGAATTTCAAAAGTCTTGCCCTGTAAGACTTTCAGCCTCTAAATTCTGTCGAACTCACGTCACCAGGGTATGAAATATTAACCGCCGCAGGTAAGACAGTTTTACGTCCGGGTGGAAAATCAGCCACAGAGCAACTGTTGCAATGGGTGGACTTTTTAGGGAGATCCAAATAAAAAAATGCCCAACCTTCAATAACTAGTTGGTGTACGAGTTGGCGCGTGGAGGTCGTCAAGCGCCCGGAGGGCGAAGGACTTGCGCCCTTACATTTTTTCTTGTAAGTGCCTTATTAGCCATACTACAGGTGTTTGAAAACTATCAGCAGGACTTAGGCGACATCATTTTTGCTTCAACAAAACAGTGAAGGTGTCAGAACTGATTACTCAAGCTTCAATTCTCAACACTTTCGTTCGCATCCCAACATCTAATACGAACAAAGGAGACAAAGAAATGTCATATAAAATAGTAGGCTACTTTGAAAATTGGGCACAATATCGTCCAGAAGGAAAGGGAAAATTTTTGCCGGAACAGATTGATCCCTCACTGCTTACCCACATTAACTTTGCCTTTGGAATTATTGGCTTTGTAACGTGGAGCGTTGATCCAACAGAGTCGCGCACCGGAAAAGACCGCTACACTGGAGACTACACCATTCAACCCGTGGAATGGAACGATCAGAAGGTGCTCTATCCAGCCATTGAGAAATTGAAGCAGAAAAATCCCAATCTCAAAACGCTGCTATCGCTGGGAGGCTGGAGCTTTAACACTTGCGATGATACACCGGAATCAGCCGGAACCCCTCACCCATTTGGACCTCACACCTGTAGATTGTTTAGCGATATGGCATCTACAGCAGCGAGAAGGAAACAGTTTATTGACTCAGCGATCAACTACGCTCACAAATACGGGTTTGATGGCATCGATATTGACTGGGAATATCCGGGCGATCGCAAGCGTGGTGGCAGAGATAATGATTTTGACAATTTTCTGGCGTTGCTGAAAGAATTCCGCGCTGCAATTAATCGGGATGGCAAAGGATTACTCCTGACCATTGCAGCAGCAGCGGTTAAAAAAGGAGAGGCAAAATCGGAATCCGAATTTTTGCTTGGATGAAACAATGTGTCGAGCCTTTGGATTGGATGAATGTCATGACCTATGACTATCATGGCGCATTCGATCCCGTTACAGGCGTCAACGCTCCATTACTCGAAGATTCTGAGCCAGGTGGAACGTTTTGTATCAAAGATACGGTGGATGCTTACTTGGATGTAGGAATTCCCGCAGACAAAATTGTGCTGGGTTTACCAACCTACGGTCGCACCTTCATTGTGAATGCACCTTTGAGTTCCACCAATCACAGCTATGGAAAACCCACTGGTTCAGCCGGACCCGCTGGATATGCGACCCAAACCCCAGGATTTCTTGCCTACTACGAGATTTTAGACAAGCTGAACAGCGGTGAGTTGACGCGAGTGTGGGATGAGAAAACTCTGACCCCCTACGCCTACAACAGTGACACCCGTGAGTGGTTAACTTATGACGATGAAGAATCGCTGGCTTACAAAGTCAGTTATTTGATTGAGCAAGGGCTGGGTGGCGCGATGGTATGGGCGATCGATGATGACAGCTTTTTCTCTAGCAGTGCGCCGCAACAGGTAGTAAGCCGTAACAGCAGCTTGAGATTTCCTCTGCTCAACAACATCAAGGTCATTCTGGATAACCCGGAGCGACGACCTGGTTTGCGTAGCGATAACAGGTTTGGTGACTCTCATGAGTACGGTAAAGGTCGATCGCCTAATGTTGCTTTGAACAATAAGAACATTGCTGTTCAGGTTTATGGAAAAATTATTAACGATTTTAACCCTGATTGCACCCTAATGTGTCGTGTTGGTAAAGTAAAAGGAAACAACACAATCGAGTGGTTTGAGGAAAGACCCTACGATAAAGGAGTGTTATCTTCGATCGCCATCAATGATGACGGAGTCGTCGTCGAGGCTCATGCGTCTGAGTTAGATGACAGCCTTTGGTGTCGGGTTGGCAAAGTAAACGGAAACACAATCGAGTGGTTTGCAAGTAGCCCATACGATAACGGCAGGTCTCCTTCAATCGCTATCAATAATCATGGGCTGGTGGTGGAGGTTCATCCATCTGAAAAAGATGACGAACTCTGGTGTCGAGTTGGTTATGTGAGAAATAATACGATTGAATGGTCTCAAGGCAAGCAATATGAACAAGGATGGATTCCTTCAGTCGCTATCAATAATAACGGGCTGGTAGTGACAACTCACAACCTCGAAGGAGCGGCTGGCGCTTTTGCGTGGGGTGTCGGTAAAGTTACAGCTTCACCGTCTCAAGGAGAAATTCTATGGAGCAATTTCTACGAAACTGGTGACCCAGGTTACAAGCCTTCGATTGCCATCAACGACAACGGAATTGTGGTAGAAGCTCATCGAAAATATGACCGTTCACAACAGCTACCTTCACCACAATTATTTTATCGCACCGGCACTGTTGATGGCAAAATGATCCATTGGAATGCTTCTCGCCAGTACGGCGAGGGTCGAGAACCTAAAGTAGCTTGCAACACAATGTTGGCAGTGGAAGTTCATGATTCTTATGATAGTGATAGTGATCTTTCATACTCAACCCTGCCACTCACCCAACCGGGTTGGACTGTTGCACGAGGTTCCAACTCATACGTCTACTGTCAACTTGACGAGCTTGCTACGCAAGGTCAAGAAGTCACCACCACCTTGACCGTGGAATTGGATGCAGGAGCACCTTATCTCTACGCCGCTTTAGTCAAAAATCAAGAATTGATCGATTTCCCAACCGGGGTTGTGCTGGAAATTACGGCATCCGATGGAACGATTTACAACCAAGAATCCCATAGGGAAACGCCACTGGTAATTTTGTCACGTAATTCACTCCGAGGTCTTCTGGTTGAAGATCCTCTACCAGGAACTTGGAATATTAAATTATCAATCCCCAAAGACGTAGAGTTCTATTTCCAATTGACTACCCTCCCGCTCAAGATGTAGTTGATGTGATCACGACTACACCTTACATCAAGAACGGGGCAAAATCAGGGCAACAAAGGTTGGTTAATCACCAAGTTACGCAGGCATTTGTAGCGAGCAGTGAGAAAACGCCAGAAGAACTTTTTACTTGGGTGCTTCCGCTTGCAACACTTTATGTGCTTTGCTTCAACGATCAAGCTATTCCTCCAGAAGATCGCAGAGAAAGTCTACAGGAGGTAGATGAATCTCTGGAAACAGCAACTGAGGGTGAATGGTCTACGCCAACCTCACCGACAGCATCATTGCCAACTGCTACGCAAGCGATCGCTACTGCTATGGTACAGGCACAGGAAACCCAACTTGTGCTGGTTGGAGATGTAGAACGCCATTCAAACATCACGCTGTTTGAGATAGTTGATGCAAGGGGAACCCGACACCGCTTCGATGCTGCTAATGCTGGTGATGATATCTTTATGCAGGGTATCAGGATAATGAGACGTTTATACAGAGATCGAGTTACTAATCGCGCTGGTGTACAGGATTTTGCTTTCAGGATTGAAACAGCAGAAGAGGATTTTAGGAGTCCCTGGGTTAGAATTCAAGTGGCTTTGGCAAGCGGAGCATTATACCTAATAGCAGTGAATAGCAATACTGATGCAACACCTGCATTTACGACTCGCTGGGAGTCTGAGTCTACTGAGTTGAACGACGGATGGCGAAGAATAGGGGAAAGCAGCTACGCCAAACTTAGAGCCAGCGAGACAAATATTTCGCTCGACTCAATTAACTCCGCTTTGAATACTGTAATGGACTGGGCTAGAGGTGGAGGTAGAATCAACAGCCGTCCAGGTCGTGCCATAGCGACTCTCGCCCTGATCTCTGAATCGATCAGGAATGATGTGGCTGCATTTATGCTAGACACAATGTTAGGCGGAGTAACAGCACGGGTAGGAAGACCGGGAAGACCAGAAAGCGCAAGAGAGTTTGATGGGAACTCTTACGAGCGTCTCTGGACTCACCTTGAACTACTCTTTCTAGACTGGAACGATATGTCTTTAGAGTATTACAATCAACCTCGGCTGGCTCCAATTACACTCACACACTCTCAAAGTTTTGCCAGGGGAAGAGCGGCTGACACTCGCCTAGCTCCCGAAAAACGGAAGCTTTGGCGGAGCATATTAAAGATTATTGAGTCGTTACAACTTCTCCAATACACAGATAGCCCACCTCCAAATAACAATTAATCAGTAGTACGAGCACTGCCCTCTGGAAATTCCCCTCACTCATTCAGCGTGTGCTGTCCAACTATCACCCCGATCGCAACCTCTACATCCTTGAGTTTTTAAACCGCATCACATTCTGAACATTTCACTCAATACAACTGGTTTCTATCGCTGAACGAATACAAACCAGTATTCAGATGAGGAACAGTATCATGATTCGTCAATCACCGTCAACCCTATCTCAAGATCATCAACCAACTTACGATTTCATTATCATTGGAGCGGGAGCCGCAGGGTGCGTCCTTGCCAACCGACTCAGCGTCGATCGCCAACATCGGGTGCTGCTGCTGGAAGCTGGCTTACCAGATAGCAAAACTGAGATTCACATTCCCGCAGCATTCAGCAAGTTGTTCAAAACAAACTATGACTGGAACTATAGTGCTGTGCCACAATCAGGGCTGCGTGGACGAGAGAGCTACTGGGCGAAAGGTCGCACACTGGGTGGCTCTACATCGATTAACGCCATGATGTATCTGCGCGGTGTGGCTGACGACTATGATGCTTGGGAAGCAATGGGTAATCCTGGTTGGGGCTGGAAAGACGTACTGCCTTACTTCCGCCGCTCTGAGTGCAATCGTCGTGGTAGCAATGAATGGCATGGCGATCGCGGTCCACTTCACGTTGAAGATCTGCGCGACCCGAATCCCCTCAGCCGCGCTTTTATTCAAGCAGCCCAGGCGATCGGCATTCCCTACAACCCGGATCTGAACGGTTTACAGTTAGACGGAGTGGGCTGGGTACAGGTGACGCAACATCGGGGACAGCGTTGGAGTACCGCAGATGCTTTTTTGCGACCCGCGATGCGACGCTCAAATGTGCATGTGTTGACGGGGGTGCAATGTACTCGTGTGTTGATGCGCGATCGCTGTGCTGTGGGTGTGGAATACGTACGTGAAGGCGTACGATATACTACAACTGCCAACCGTGAGGTCATCCTTTCGGGTGGAACCGTTGGCTCAACTCAACTACTGCTGCTGTCTGGGATTGGACCCGCCGAGCATCTGCGAGAGATGGGAATAGAGGTGGTGATTAACCTACCAGGAGTGGGGCAGAACTTGCGCGATCACGTTGCGATCGCAGTGGTTAGGGGTAGTACGCAGCCACTTTCCATGCTCAATGCCAACTCACGGCTGGAACTAGCGAAATATCTGCTGCTGCGACGTGGTATGCTGACCTCCAGCGTTCTCGAAGCCGCTGCCTTCCTCCGCACGACGGCAAATCTGGTTGCACCCGATTTGGAACTGCAATTTGCTCCCGTTGTATTTTACGAGTATGGGCTGGCTCCCGTCACCGAACATGGCATGACAATTGGACCAACACTGATTGCACCCCGCAGTGTGGGCACGATGCGCTTGCGATCGCCCGATCCACTGGATCATCCCCTGATTGACCCACAGTACTTATCTGATCCACAAGAGCATGACATCCGGGTGCTGATTGCAGGCGTCCACAAAGCGCAAGCGATTTTTGCTGCTGCTCCAATGACGGCTTACTTGGGGTCACCGATTATGCCTGAGCGAGTGCTAGAGAGCGATCGCGAAATTGAGGACTACATTCGATCAATGGCAGACGGGTGGTGGCATCCGGTTGGCACCTGTCGCATGGGAACTGACTTACTGGCAGTGGTCGATCCGGCGCTGCGTGTCCACGGGATTGCCGGACTGCGAGTGGTTGATGCCTCAGTGATGCCCACAATTCCGCGCTGTCACACAATGGCACCTACGATCATGATTGCGGAAAAGGGTGCTGATCTGATCCTAGGACAAGTTTCCCAGCCGCTTGAGAATTTACAGTTTTCATGACATACCGCTTTAAAGGGTGGGAGGGAAACCCTCCAACGCACTGGCTCCTCTGCGTCTGGTGCGGTTTTTTAATGATTCAGATGCTACCGGATTTGATATTACAGTGCTTTTCAAGTAAATAAACCACGGGGTAGGGGCAAAGGCTAGTACCGCAAGGCGGAAGTCAAAAGTCAAAAGTCAAAAGTCAAAAGGCTGTTCTGTGGGCTTTTCGTTGATTTGGAATGGTGAACCAGCGCGGCAGTTGGGTTTCCCTCCGTAGGCGACTGGTGTTAGCGCAGCGAGACCGGAGGTCTTCCCCGATAGCCGTAAGGCGTGGCGTTAGCCATAGGGTAGCTTTATTTCCGCCGACCTGTACTAGCCTTTGCCCCTACGAAAATCTGTGGTTCGTTCAATTAACTGAAAATAGCTGTAAAGTTCTATTGAGAGGAGGTGGCAAGGAAGTTTGGGAGAGAATCGCCACCGTTACGACCGACAGCAGGAATCTCCAAGAGGTCAT
>JAAUSF010000064.1 GCA_012033255.1 Cyanobacteria bacterium RU_5_0 | reverse complement strand
CCCCATCTCCCCATCTCCCCATCTCCCCATCCTCCCATCCTCCCATCCCCCCATCCCCCCCTTTCCGCAACTTTTATTTCCATTTTCCTGTCTTGCTTAAATAAAGCTGAATTAAGGAGATTAATTGAGCTTGAGTGCGGCAGGCTATTGGCAACATTCGCTACTCTAAGCGTAGAATTTTTGAGGCTGGTGATTTAACAAATGGGATTTATGTCGTCTTCCTTTTCTAAAGCTCTGTTGTTGAATCTTCGCCGGATCGGGCTGAACCCTTCAGCGATTCCGGCGCTCCTTTCACTGGGGGTTCATGGGCTGCTATTTGCGATCCTGCCGGTTTTGCCGTATGCAGCGTTTGAATTGACGGAGCCTCATGATGAGCGATCGGTGGATGTCGTCGAACTGACTGACGATGAGTTGAGCCGCCTACCTGATTTTTCCACGGCGCAAATTGAACTCCCGCCGATTTTCCAAGACTCCCCTACCAACTCAAGCAATTTGCCGCTTGTGCCACTCCCTAATCAGCCTCCTAATCCGTCTACGTTCAATAGCCCCTTGTTTCCTTCCTCCCCCTGGTCTTCGTCAATCACGATTCCCTCCTTTCCACCCTTGCCACCGCCCATCAGTACGGCACCGCCGCCCCGATCGCCTGTTGCACCACCTCCAGAAGCAGAACCTCCTGTCGAAGAAGAGACTCCTCAAACCGCTCTTGATGAAGTAGTACCGGATGAGGAAAATCCTGTGGCGGCGGAGGATACAGAGCCAGCACCAATTGATACGGAGCAAGAAACTATTCCTGATTCCCCTCCTCCCCAACGCTCTGATGAAGAGATTATTGCTGGTTTGATGCAAGAGCAGGAAGCCATGCGAGAGCGGATAGCTCAGCTTAGTCAGGACGATACGGGGATTGGGGATGAAGCCGTTTTGGGTAACTTGGGCGAATGGGCAGAGGCGATCGGAGCCTGGTTTGAGGGCAATCAGCAGAAGTTCGATCAAATTAACTTAAAAGAACCCACTCTCGTTGCAGGTGTCTATCCTGAAATAGCTTGTGAACTACAGGCTAGCCGCTTTGCCTGGGTGGGCGTGTTGGTCGATGCGGAGGGTCGCGTTATCGACGAACCTGGCTTTGCACCTCGATTGATTCATGGGTCAGGCTATCGGATTTTTAACGAACAGGCGATCGTCGATGCCAAAGCTCATGCCTTTGAACCAACGGGTGAAAAAGAAGCGTATTTGGTTCAAGTGGACTACGAATATCCTAATCCAACCTGTTCTTCCCTGCCGTCCGAACCTCCAGCCAGCTAAGGAACGTGGTTAGATAAATCCTACCTGTAGATTTTTTGTTGATTTTGCGATCGGTTGGGGCAGACCCACGTGTCTGCCCTCTAATCCGTAGATTTTGCGATCGGTTGGGGCAGACCCACGTGTCTGCCCTCTAATCCAGCGCAGCTTATTAATTGCAAATAGGGGTTTGTTGATATCCTTGCCAAGTATCAAACCCCAATGATGTTGATTTATGACCCTAGATGCTACCTTCGCACCGCAACTTCAGGCGGCAGCAACACGACTCCATCAACTGCTCGATCGCTTCTGCCAATCCCACGTATTGGTGGTAGGGGATCTGACCCTGGACGAGTTTCTTACAGGTCAAGTCGAGCGGGTTTCTCGTGAAGCTCCCGTTCTGATTCTGCGCCATGAAACTACACGCCAGATTCCCGGAGGAGGAGCTAATGCTATCTACAACTTTGCCAGGCTAGGAGCGCAAGTCAAGGCAGTAGGTTTAATCGGTAAAGACGACCAGGGACAGGTAATCCGCCATATTTTTACTGCCGCCAGAATTGACACAGCCGGAATTTTTGTTGATCCCGATCGCCCCACCGTCACCAAAACCCGTATTTCTGGTCATGCTCGTCAATCTGTGACCCAGCAAATCGTCCGCGTCGATCGCAAATCCGATGACCTCCCTGATGCCAATCTACAACTGCAACTCGCGAATTACATCCGTCAGCAGAGTCACACCGTTGATGCAGTCATCTGTTCAGACTATGGAGATGGCACATTGACCTCCCCCGTGATTGAAGCGGCGCTGAGCCATGACTGGGCGATCGTCGATACTCAAAAAGATCTCCATCGCTTCAAAGGAGCCACCTTATTTACGCCCAACCTCCCCGAAGCCGAACATGCGATCGGCTATCGCATCACTAGCCCACAACTCCTCAGCCAAGCCGGACAAGACTTACTCAATCTCACTGGCGCAAAAGCCATCCTGATTACGCGCGGAGAACAAGGCATGAGCTTATTCGATCGCCGCTCCGAATCTCACATTCCCGCCTTCAACCGCACCGATGTCTTCGATGTCACAGGTGCAGGCGATACTGTTGTCGCCGCGCTCACCCTCGGTTTAACCCTGGGAGCCTCCTTCTGGGAAGCCGCCATCCTCGGCAACTTAGCCGCCAGCATCGTCGTGCGGAAATTTGGCACCGCCACAACGACGATCGAAGAGATGAAAGCCGCCCTCGATGCGTTACTAGATGCATTATGATATATTTGTACTAATGGGCAGGACTAGTGAGCAGGAAAATTAACCACTCTAAAAATCCAGATGAAGAGTCATTGCTATGCTACGTGACCCTGAAAATTCATATGAGTGGACACAGGAAGTCCGGGCACCAAATCTGCAAGTAGCAAGGGCACGCTGTCAGGATCTTGCTAGTCAATACCCTCTGACAGACGTTGCACAGGTAACTCAATTAACTAAAACCCCTACCCAGCAAGGAGAGTACAAGTTTATTTGCTGGCTCATTTCTGAAGGAGACCCAACTGATGCAAACAGTAGCAATTCCTGACCTCAAGCAACTTCCACCCATTCCTGAACCTGGCTCAGTTTATCTCTCAGTGAACCTGGCTCACGTTAGCCCCGGTTTAGTGTGGGGGTTGGCAAGGCAACTTGGTCTCTGTCCAGAGTTAGCTTATATGCAAACTCTCCGAGGAGTCGAAATCCATGCTTTGCTCCACCATGAACAACGGCAACCGGACTCGTTGTTAGGAGATGACTTCGACCCGTTGACTGATGCTCTCGTTGATGGCGGGATTGACTCGACCGCAATTCGCTTTGTCTACGGTGGAAAACGTGCAGTAGCATAGGCACACTGGGCACTACTGAAGAGCAACCCACGCACCAATGGCAGCAAGGTTGAGAGTGGATGAGTACAAGATTGAGAGTGGATGGGTAGATGAACCGGAGGGGAATACAGCCCATCCACCCATTCACCCATCCTCCTGATGAGAACAAACCAGCCCGATCGACTGTGCCTAATTAGCGTTACAATCTGTTACCGAAACAGTCAATCATCCACTTGAAGGAAACAAAACCTATGCCGCTATCCGTTGGCACCATTGCCCCCGATTTCACCGTCAAAGATACAAACGGCAATACCGTCTCCCTGTCCGATTACGCAGGCAAAACAGTCGTTCTATATTTCTATCCCAAAGATGATACTCCCGGTTGCACGAAAGAGGCGTGCAGTTTCCGCGATAGCTATGTGACCTATCAAGACAAAAATGTTGTCGTGCTTGGGGTCAGTATGGATGATGAAGCCTCCCATCAGGCATTTACCAACAAATTTAGTTTGCCCTTCCCGCTGTTAGCAGACATAAACGGTGCCCTGACTAAGGCATACGATGTTGAGGGCGAAAAGAATGGGATGCACTATTCCAAACGTGTCACCTACGTCATCGACGGGGACGGCAAAATTAGCCAAGTCCATACCACCATCCAAACAGACACCCATGCTAGCGATATCCTGGCTGGGTTGGGTGTTTAAATTGGCGAATCCTGGGGAGTGATGGGGAATGGGGGGATGGGAAATGGGTAACTTGTTTACATCTCCTGTGGGATGGGCGTCTCGCCGCCCTAAAGTTGCACAGTGCGTTAATAGCCAAAAGTAAAGAGTATACTCCCTCTTCCCTCTTCCCTAAAACACGCCGATCGAGGAACGATTAAGTTAAGATCATTACGGCTTCTTTACACGAGTTCGGCTTAAATGCCAAGGAAAACTCTGTTAAGAAGTTAAGGTTCGATTAAGATTTTTATTCTTTATACCGGAATCCTCCTATGACTCTGCCTATCCGCAATGTCGCCATCATTGCCCACGTTGACCACGGCAAGACCACCTTGGTCGATGCCTTGCTGAAGCAGTCCGGCACATTTCGAGAGGGAGAAGAGGTTCCGGATTGTGTTATGGACTCGAATGACCTAGAGCGCGAACGGGGGATTACGATCCTGGCGAAGAATACGGCGGTTCACTACAAAGAGACATTGATCAATATCGTGGATACCCCTGGACACGCAGACTTCGGCGGTGAGGTCGAGCGAGTTCTTGGCATGGTAGACGGTTGCATTCTCATTGTGGATGCGAATGAAGGTCCCATGCCCCAAACGCGCTTTGTCCTGAAAAAAGCCCTGGAGAAAGGATTGCGTCCGATCGTCGTTGTCAACAAGATCGATCGCCCCCAAGCTGACCCATTTGGCGCGATCGACAAGGTTCTTGATCTCTTCCTGGAATTAGGTGCAGACGATGATCAGTGTGAGTTTCCTTACCTGTTCGCCTCTGGTTTGGCAGGATATGCCAAGAAAGACTTAGAGGATGAAGCGGTTGATATGAAGCCGCTCTTTGAAGAAATTCTGCATCATGTCGCACCACCTGTGGGTGATCCCGATAAACCGCTTCAACTTCAAGTTACGACGCTAGACTACTCCGATTATCTGGGACGGATTGTGATTGGCAGAATTCACAATGGCACCATCCAAATGGGGCAACAAGCGGCTCTGATGAAAGAAGATGGGTCGATCGTCAAAGCAAAAGTGACTAAGCTACTGGGTTTTGAGGGCTTGAAGCGCATCGATCTAGTGTCGTCTACGGCTGGAAACATCGTTGCGGTTGCTGGATTTGCCGATGCTAATATCGGTGAAACAATTACCGACCCTAGCGATCCGCAGGCACTTCCCCTCATCAAAGTCGATGAGCCAACTTTACAAATGACCTTTTCAGTAAACGATTCGCCGTTTGCCGGACAGGAAGGAAATTACGTCACATCCAGACAGGTGCGCGATCGGCTGATGCGTGAACTAGAAACAAACGTGGCGCTGCGGGTCGAAGAAACCGATTCTCCTGATAAGTTCTTGGTGTCGGGTCGAGGCGAGTTGCACTTGGGTATCTTGATCGAAACGATGCGGCGTGAGGGCTACGAGTTCCAAGTGTCTCAGCCGCAGGTGATTTACCGGGAAGTCAACGGTCAACCCTGCGAACCGTTTGAGCAGCTTGTGTTGGATGTCCCTGAAGAAGCGGTGGGGGGCTGTATCGAACGTTTGGGACAACGGAAAGGCGAAATGCAAGATATGCAGGTGGGTGGTAACGGTCGCACTCAGTTGGAATTCGTCATTCCTGCTCGTGGTTTGATTGGTTTCCGAGGTGAATTCATGCGTCTCACTCGTGGCGAAGGCATCATGAGTCATAGCTTCCTTGATTACCGTCCGATGTCGGGAGACGTAGAAACTCGTCGGAATGGTGTGTTGATCGCTTTCGAGGAAGGAGTAGCGACCTTCTACGCCATGAAAAACGCGGAAGATCGTGGAGTCTTCTTCATCACTCCTGGCACGAAAGTCTACAAAGGCATGATTGTCGGTGAACACAACCGTCCTCAAGACTTGGAACTCAACATCTGCAAGACAAAACAGCTTACCAACCACCGAGCCTCTGGAGGCGACGAACTCGTCCAACTTCAAACCCCGATGGAAATGAGTTTGGAACGGGCACTAGAGTATATTGGCTCTGACGAGTTGCTCGAAGTAACCCCTCAATCGATTCGCTTGCGAAAGGTAGCGAAAAAACTTGCGAAACGATAGACAATAGACGATCGAACATTTTTAGCTGTAAGGTGGGCACTGCTCACCTTATTTTTTTATTCTTCCAGGTTATAACGCTGGATCAATTCTCTAACATTGTCTGATTCCAGATATTGATCGATCGCCTCATTCAATACTCTGTTCAAACTTGCCTGTTTGATCCCTGCTAATGCCTTCAGCAACCGATAAACCTCTTTATCAACAATCGCTCGTACTTCCTGTTTATCCTTTGCTGTAGGTGACATTTGATCGTTCAGTCGATTTCCCGTCTATTTTGCCGTATGATGAACAGTATTACCGGCAATACTACATATGACGGTAATTAGCCTGTACTATTTTGAGGAACCTACCGATGGTTATACTCTCCGATGATGAAGTTGCACTGATTCGATCGATCCTGACGGCACTGCGATCGATCAAAGTTCGCGATATTGATAAAGCGTTAGTGATTCTGGCGAAGGGCGATCGAGGTGGCAATTGAGTTGATTTAGGTGGGCACGGCTCACCTTTGTTTTTTATTGGTTACAGTCGATCGCTTGGGTTGAAGAAGGGCGATCGATCTTTTCCAAGGCAATTTAGGGTACAACTGAGTCATCGAGATTAAGGTAGCCCATCTCCTCTACAAGAAACTAATGAGCGTTGTAATCCCGGATGACATCCTCCAAGCAACCCAGATGACTGAGGATGAATTGAAGCTAGAAATCGCCATCATGCTGTATAAACAACAAAAAATTAGCAGTGGCAAAGTTCGGACCTGGACTGGGTTAACGGTTATTGAATTCCAACACGAATTGGCAAAACGGGAACTTTGTATTAATTACGATGTAGAAGATTTTCAATCAGATGTTAAAACATTACGATCGCTGGGCTTGCTGTGATTGTTGTCAGCGATACTTCGCCTATCACAAACTTGGCAGCAATTGGGCAGTTGGATCTGTTGCGCCAACTTTATACAACCATCATTATTCCTGTAGCTGTTTATAACGAAATGGTGGCTGTGGATAGACTTGTCCCTGGTGCGATCGAAGTACAAACTTTACCTTGGATTCAGACTCAGATCGTCACTGATGTCCAAAGGATAACAGACATTCAAACCAACCAGAGCGCGATCGATCTAGGCGAAGCCGAGGCGATCGTTTTGGCATTAGAGCTAGAAGCAGATCTCATCTTGATGGATGAGCGACGGGGCAGAGTGCTGGCAACAGACTGTGGACTTAACGTAAATCACTATCCGTTTAGCGAGGTTGATTGAGATAGCGACCCGCCATCATCATGGCATCTCCAATATCGACATCGCCATCGTTATCCGCATCCAAGAAACCATTGAGGATCGAATTCGATCCCGGTGTACCAGAGGTTGGCACATTCTGGGTACTTGCCCCTGACTTCAGGAAATTCAGTACGATCGGCACCAACATTGGCAGGGCTGCCAAAATCATGTCACTGCTGATTCCAGTTCGTTGAGAAACCGCTTGAGCCACCTGCTGTTGCTGCGTTGGATTGAATAACGCCTGAACTGCATCCGTGCTAGGGTCGGGATTGCCAAACCGATCGACGATCGCCTCCGGATTTCCCCCACTTTGGCGCTGTTGCTGTAACGCCGATCGCACATAGCCGCCGACGATCGACAGCATATCCTGCGTCTTTGAGGAATCAATGCCCTGACTATTGGACAATTGTTGCACCGTATTGAGAATCGTGCTGAGTTGATCCGGATTCGCTTGCTGATTCGGATTACTAATTGCACCTAAAACTTGATCAAAAAGTCCCATAATTTCCAGTATTTCTCATATTCTTCAGTAAATGCCGCCAATGGCGATTCGGTTCTCAGAACCAATCCGATCATGCCGCAGTTTTTCTCCCCTATTGCCAAAAAATAGGGAATCTTAACCATTGAGGAGTGGATAAGTGGTGGAGTTGCGGAAGACTTGTGTGTACACAGTACAGTAGGGAGTTGGGGAGTCAATGAATGCATGAAATGAAGCCATCACCCATCCACCCCTTCACCCATCCACCCCTTCACCCATCCACCCCTTCACCGCTCTGCATATTACGTTCTTTAAAGTTTTTCAAGCTTTTCCTGAACTAGGTAAAAGCACTGCTGTACACTTATTTCGATTGGAGAACGCCTAATCCAGTCAACGGAAAGGGCGTAGCCATTAGGCGATCTCTGTCTTCTGACTCTTAACAAACATATCGTTTGGAGCCGTTATATCAATGTCTCATACAGTCAAGATCTACGACACCTGCATTGGATGCACCCAATGCGTCCGGGCTTGTCCTACAGACGTTCTGGAGATGGTTCCTTGGGATGGCTGTAAAGCCCAACAGATTGCTTCTTCACCTCGCACAGAAGACTGTGTTGGGTGTAAGCGGTGTGAAACGGCTTGCCCTACAGACTTCCTTAGCATCCGGGTGTATTTGGGCGCAGAAACGACCCGCAGTATGGGTCTGGCTTACTAGATTCTTAAATGCGATCGTTCTTTACCTTGCATTTTTTGGGATACATCTGGACTAGTCCGAAGGGGAGCAAGCTGGCTCCTCTTTTTTGATTCTAAGAACTTGTTTGGAAAGCCAAGGGTTTAGAGAGTGCTGGGTGCTGGGTGCTGAGGGCTGAGGGCTGGGTGCAAGCTATTTCTCAGTTCTTGGTCTTCAGTCTCATCTATATATTAAACTGTGATGAAACTCAGGAAATTCAGCAATTGCTGCTATCAAACATGACTACCTCTTCAGAAACATCGGTTCGGGTGTTGATCGTCGAAGATGACCCAATGATGCAGTTAGGTTTAGAGCAATCGCTGTCGAATGCTCCTGGTATTACGGTCGTGGGACAGGTCGATGATGGCTACCGAGCCGTAGAAGAAGCACAGCGACTCAAGCCTGATGTGGTGGTGATGGATATTGGGCTACCTCGACTTGATGGGATTTCTGCCACTCAGCAAATTAAGGCAGTGTTGCCAGAGACTCATGTGGTGATGCTGACTTCTCATACCACTGAAAATGAAGTGATTGGGGCATTGTCGAGCGGTGCAGATGCCTATTGTGTTAAGGGTACAACAGTCGATCGCCTCCTCACTGCGATCGCGGCGGCCCAAGAAGGTGCGAGTTACCTTGATCCGCTTGTAGCACGTCAAGTGATGGAGCATCTTAAACCAGCGGTGGTCGCTGAACCGAGCGTAGTCGGTCAACTCTCTCAACGAGAGCTAGAAGTGCTGAAGCTTATGGTTGACGGATTGAGCAATCCCGAAATTGCGGCGGCGCTCTACCTCAGCCCCAACACCGTTAAAACTCATGTTCGCGGCATCATGAACAAACTAGCGGTAGACGATCGTGTCCAAGCGGCTGTTGTGGCGCTCCGGGCGGGGTTAGTCTGACGTAAGCCGTTTATAGCGGTTCTCGATTGCGTTCAATCCATCACTTTTATGTGGGTACGGCATGCCGTGCCCTTCGCGTATTGTATTCAACTGAAATCGGCTGTAATACCTATTTTAATCAGCCGCTAAAACGCTATCCTGGTGATCAGATAGCCCAATTGGGCAGTCTAAACGCTATGGGTTGAGGGGGAATCCTTTAACCGTGCTACCGCTTTTTCAGAGTATCGGATAATATAGAACAAACGAACTAGACAAGAGATTGACGCCGCCATGAATCTCTTTCAACGCTTGCGGGATGCGCTAGGACTGAGTGAGGAATACGACGAAGAGTATTACTACGACGAAGAGGAACCTGCCCAAGACCCCTATGCGCCACGCGAGGAGAATCCTCCATCTCCTCGAAAGAAGCTACCCAGTAACGTGATTGGGTTGCACGGAATTGCGATGGAAATGATCTTGATGCAGCCGCGATCGTTTGATGAAATTCCGGATGCAGTGACGGCACTGCGAGAGCGAAAGGCAGTGATTCTCAATCTCAACCTGATGGAAATTGAGCAAGCCCAACGCTGTGCAGATTATGTGGCTGGCGGGGCGTTTGCGATCGATGGGCACCAACGACAAATCGGAGAAAATGTTTTCCTCTTCACGCCCAATTTTGTCCAGATCAGCAACTACCCAATCCCCGATTCGATGACTCAACAGCCACCTTCACAGTACACACCACCGACTTCCCCCTGGACGCCTCAGCCTAAATAAGGGCGACTATGGAGATTTTGTCTTCTGTATCAAGTGGCAGAGCCACTTAATCTGCATTTCTATAACTGTAGTCAGCTAAGTTAGGACAGGGACATTTTTGTGGGGCGGCGAAGCCGCCCACAAAAATGTCCTAACCAATAGGGCTATCGCTATGGGTGAAACCTGGAGACGAGAAAACGAGAAAAGACGAGAAAATGCTAAGCCAATGAGCGCTTAAGTTGCATGATCTGGGCGGGCAAGATGCCCACCCCACCAGAATTTCAAAAAATTGTCAATGCAAAAATGAATGCCGCTTAGCTGAAGCTAGCCTTAGTTTTCTGATTCTGACTCAGTTTCTTGAGGCTCATCAGGACCTTCTTGAATGTAGGTGATTTGCTCACGCAACATCTGAGCCGTCGTCATATCGCCCGCTTCCTCATACAGGTCAGCCGCCTTTTGGTAATCTGCGATGACAGCATCAATCTCACCCTGTTCGTAGTAAAGATCACCTCGATCGAGATACGTAACAGGCTGATCTGGGTCAATCTCGATCGCCTCCGAAAGGGCCTCGATCGCCTCTCCTACATCCCCTTCAATGTAAGCATTGACACCCCGCGAATAGGCTTGATCATATTCGGTTGCCGGATTCACCGTAACAGTGTAGTTTCCGCCTTGCCCAGAAAACGATCGCGCCACGATTTTGTAGGTGCCATCTTTGGGTAATGTGACGACGATCGTCGAGTTGAGGCTACGAGCATAATCGTCATTGATTGCGAGTTCCTGACCGTCTGGATCAATCAGTGCCAAAAATGTATCAAACTCCGCACTGATCATCGAAATCGTCACCGATTGCCCTTTGGTACCGGAAAACGTATGCTCATGCTGCATCGGTTGCAGTGAACCCTGCTCTTCAAAAATGGTTTGAGATGGAGTCTGAGATGGAGTCTGAGATTGATTTTGGGCTTGGGCTGGAGCGATCGATAAAACCAGGGATATTCCTCCTAATAAGGCGGATGCAGCGATCAGGAAGCCCAGAGGTCTGGACTGTGACTTTCTTATCCTCATAACCTTAATGACCTGCGACGTTGCGACTTTAGTAAGAAACAAGTAAGAAACATGATCGAGAAACACTATGCAGCCAGATTCCCATCCGGGAGGCATCAACCCTGAGCAAAACTGCCTGCATACATGATTGACTCACCGAAGAGGCGATCGAGTTCCTGGATCGCTAGAATGCAAGAATTGCTAAAGGCTTGAATATTGTGATTACTCAAGTAATGGTTCAACCTTCGTTTTGGGTAGAGACTGGAATCCAAATCAGAAAAGGAGGTTCAGATGATCTAAATAATTTGGCACTGGCCTGTCAACGTTGTAAGTGAACTATTTTTTCTGCACTGCCTATGTCTCCTACACCTTCACCCAAACTCATTCTGATTGACGGACATTCTCTCGCCTTCCGATCGTACTTTGCCTATGCCAAAGGACGGGATGGGGGATTGCGGACTTCTACCGGAATTCCGACGAGCGTCAGTTATGGCTTCCTCAAGTCGTTGCTGGAAACGTTGGATGCGGAGAAACCGGAGTATGTGGCGATCGCCTTCGATATGGGTGATCCAACCTTCCGTCATGAAGCCGATGAAACCTACAAGGCAGGCAGACCAGAAACCCCCGAAGATTTCATCCCCGATCTGCAAAACTTGCAAGACATTCTTGCGGCGCTCAACCTGCCTATTCTGACGGCTTCTGGTTACGAGGCAGATGATGTCATCGGGACATTAGCACGACGCGCCAGCACGGAAGGGTTTCGGGTGAAAGTGCTATCGGGCGATCGCGATCTCTTCCAACTGATCGACCCTCAACACAATGTCACGGTTCTCTATCTCAGCACCGCCTATGGTAAGGGCACCCCGCCTCCGAAAGAATTTGGGATTGAGCAGGTGAAAGAGAAAATGGGCATCTTGCCATCTCAGATTGTGGACTATAAAGCTCTCTGTGGCGATTCGTCAGACAATATTCCGGGAGTGAAAGGAATTGGCGATAAGACAGCCGTTCAACTCTTGAACACCTATGGTTCGCTGGATCAGATTTATGCATCTCTCGATCAAATTAAGGGAACCGTCAAGAAAAAGCTGGAAGACGGCAAGGACGCAGCGCGGCATTCTCAATATATGGCGCAAATTCACCTGGATGTGCCGATCGCCGTTAGTTTAAAAGATTGCAAACTAAAAGGCTTTGATACGACTATGCTTGTTCCAGTACTCGAAAAACTGGAATTTCGTCAATTTCTCAATAAGATCAATCAAATCCAACAAACGCTCGGCGGTGAAGCGATCGAGGTTCCGACGGCTGAGGATAAAGCCTTGAGCGGTAATGGCAACGGAAAAGCGATCGTCATCCCTGAACCGGACAACGACGACACCTGGTTTTTCAGTGCGGAAGAAACCAAAGCCAGTCAACAGATCAAATCTGCCACGATCGCCCCTCAAATCATCGATACTCCGGCGAAGCTGACCAAACTCGTTGAGCGACTGTTGATGTGCAAAGATGCCGAATCTCCGGTTGCCTGGGACACCGAAACGACCGCTCTTGAACCGAGAGATGCTGAACTCGTGGGAATTGGAGTTTGTTGGGGCACTGAACTGTCAGACATAGCCTATATTCCCCTCGCACATCACATTGGCGAAAACTTAGACAAAACCCTGGTGCTGGATGCCTTACGCCCGATTTTAGAAAGTGTGGAGTATCCTAAAGCTCTACAAAATGCTAAGTTCGATCGCCTCATCCTGCGGTGTCAAGGCATCACGTTACGTGGCGTTGTATTTGACACGATGCTGGCAAGTTATGTTTTGAATCCTGATAGCAGCCACAACTTAAGCGATTTAGGGCTGAAATACCTCAACCTGCTCTCTCAGAGTTACACCGATTTGGTTCCCAAGGGAAAATCGATCGCCGATCTCGATGTGCCCACTGTGGCGAACTATTGCGGCATGGATGCTTACGTCGCCTATCAATTGGTATCGAAGTTGCGATCGGAACTCCAACCGATTCCAGACTTATATCAATTGCTGCTGGATATTGAACAGCCACTAGAACCTGTGCTAGCTGAGATGGAATATTGGGGCATTCGGATTAATCAAGAATATCTCAAGGCGTTCTCGAAAAGATTAGAGCAAGATTTGCAGGCGATCGAACAACACGCCTATGAGGTGGCAGGACAGCAATTCAATCTCAGTTCGCCCAAGCAACTGGCGGATTTGTTGTTTGAAAAATTGGAACTCGATCGCAAAAAATCCCGCAAAACTAAAACTGGATATTCCACCGATGCTGCCACCTTAGAAAAGCTGCAAGGCGATCATCCCGTTGTCGATACCATCCTGGAACATCGCACCCTCTCCAAACTCAAATCTACTTATGTGGATGCCCTTCCCGCCCTGACTCACCCTGACACTGGGCGTGTCCACACCGATTTCAATCAAGCCGTCACCTCGACAGGTCGCCTCTCCTCCTCCAATCCCAATTTGCAAAACATCCCCATCCGCACGGCATTCAGTCGTCAAATCCGGGCGGCATTCATTCCTGAACCCGGCTGGCTGATGGTAGCGGCTGACTACTCTCAAATCGAACTTCGGATTTTGGCACATCTGAGCCAAGAACCTGTTTTGCTAGAGGCTTACCACAATAACGAAGATGTTCATGCACTAACGGCTCGATTGTTGTTTGAGAAAGACGAGATCACCTCAGAAGAACGCCGTTTGGCAAAAGTGATCAACTTTGGTGTGATTTATGGCATGGGCGCACAGCGATTTGCGCGAGAGGCATCCGTCGGACGCACAGAAGCAAAGGCATTTATCGATCGCTTTAACGATCGCTATTCCCGTGTCTTCGGCTATTTACAACGAATGCAGCAAGAGGCGATCGCACGTGGCTATGTCACCACAATCAAAGGTCGTCGTCGCTATTTCAACTTTGCAACTGAAAGCATCAAAGTTTTACGCGGCAAAAATCCCGATGCTGTCGATTTGAGCAAAATCAAAACCCGCGATCAATACGATGCTCAGTTGCTTCGAGCCGCCGCAAACGCCCCCATCCAGGGTTCCAGCGCCGATATCATCAAGATTGCAATGGTGAAACTCCACGAACTGCTAGCCTCTCACCAGGCACATTTGCTGCTGCAAGTCCACGACGAACTTGTATTTGAAGTTCACCCCGACGAATGGCAGGCATTGCAACCCAATATCAAATCCACAATGGAATCGGCGGTGGAATTAAGTGTGCCCCTAAAAGTTGATGTTCGGGTTGGAGAAAACTGGATGGAAGCGAAGTAATTTAATCTCGCGTCAATTACCAATCACCAATTACCAATTATCAATCTATTCCCTACTCCCTAGTGTTGAGAGGTTAGCAGGCGTTTGAATTGGCTGCACTCCTGATACTGGATAGGCAGGCGCGGGAGGACTGGGCTGTAACAACAGGTTACGGTGGCGACGATCGCGTGGTGGGATGGTCTTAAGCAAATTCTCGCTATATCCCTTGATCGCGTGAGCTAGCGTGGTGACAGGTCTGTACCGATTGCCAGTCAGGATGCTAAGTCCTAAATCGATCGGGGCTAATAGAAGAATAACCAAATCAACTAACTCGCGTCTATTTAAAGGTCGTTGCACTCCGAGTTTGTTGAAGTAAATCAGTTGACCGACATGATGATAACCAAATAAAGCAGGGATTCGTGGCACAATATCGACGTGATTGACGACCCGATAAATCTGTCCTACTAATCTCTGGTTAATCTTTTGAGCGAACGCTTGATTAACGACTCTCGGAGAACCAAACGTATACAACTGCACATCAGAATGGTATTCTTTGGCGTGAAATGCGGCTAACGTCGCAAGGGCACCTCCAAGGCTGTGCCCAGTTACATAAAGCGTTATGTTTTTAGGTAGATTATGAAGCACGTCGCTAATTCCTAACGAGCCAAACCAGCGCACATTGGGGTAATATTTTTTCATTTCTTTGGGTAGTTTGCTACTCCAAACATCATGAAAAGCGTTGAAAAATCCCCTGTGAGTTAACCGCTCAGTTTTAGAGTTAACTTTCTTATTTAGATTAGAGTTTTGATGATCCTTATCAGGGTTGATAGATTCAGAACTGATGTCTTGGTTATCTTCGATCGTTCCCTGAAAAATATTAATATCTGTCAGAATGTCTGCGAAATCCTTTTCAGTTCCTCGAAAGGCTAATACCGCAAACGGGTTTTCTCCCTTTCTACCAGGATGGTGAGCTAGGAATGCTTGCGTTCCTTTATTATCAAAGAAAATTATCCGGCTAAATCCTATGTTGTTTAACTGTTTGACAGCCGCTACTAAATCCGTTTCGTAAGAGAGCCGTGAACATTCGGCAAGCCAATAAGCCGTTATTGCATCATACTCTTGGCGTCCCGATGGCAATCGGATTTCTTTGGAAGAATGATCGTGGGATGTGACATTCATAGCGCTATTGATCAATAACTTGCGTTTTATCCATCCTCCCTAAGATAGAGGCAACTTTGCAGTACCCCTGCGGGTACTTTTGTGTGTCATATATCAACAGTCACTTGGGTTAGGACGGAGTGCAGGGGTGGAACCCTTGGCTGGGGGCTTTGGCAACAGCTATATTTGCAAGGAATGCTGCAAACCCCCATGATTAGAGCAAAGCGGTTTGAATGTTGAGATGGAGACAGGTTATGGGATTCAAATTAGAGAGTGTTGTACCGTGGGGACGATCGCTTGATGAATACACCCGAATGTTTGACCTGTCTTCAGATGATTTACAGAAAAACATTCTGGATTGTGGTGGTGGACCTGCCAGCTTTAATGTCGAGATGACACAAAACGGGGGTCACATAATCTCCTGCGATCCGATTTATCGACTCTCCGTTCAAGAAATTGAACAACGGATTCAGGAAACCTATAACGTGATTGTGGAGGGGGTTCGAGCAAATTACGATGACTATGTTTGGGAGCAAGCCCGATCGCCCGATGCATTGGGGCAAATTCGTCTCAAGGCAATGCATCGATTCTTGCAAGATTTTCCAGCCGGATTAGCAACAAATCGCTATCAAGTGACAGAATTACCAGAGTTACCGTTTCGCGATCGTCAATTTGATCTGGCTCTTTGTGGATATCTCCTCTTCACCTATTCAGATCATCTTTCTCAATTCTTTCATCTCAGTTCCATTCGAGAACTTTGCCGAGTTGCGACTGAAGTTCGTATCTTTCCGCTATTAACAATCTCTGGCGAACCCTCTCCATTTCTGCCGATCGCCATTCAAGAACTTCAGCAGCAGGGATATCACGTTGAAATTAGAACGGTTCCTTATGAGTTTCAAAAAGGTGGCAATCAGATGCTTTTGTGCCATCAACAAAACTGTCATCCTATAAAAATAAAGAGGCGACCGATCGCGCCTCTGCAAATTCAATTTAGAAAGGGTGATTGAACGCCCGGAATTAGACGGTTTCTCCGATGCGTTCCTCTGGTCGGACGACAGGGGCAGAGAATACACTCGAATAAACCCATCCTGCGATCAATGCCCCAATGATTGGCGCGACCCAGAATAACCAAACCTGACTGAACAGTTCCGGCCCTGCGAACAGAGCAACCCCGGTACTGCGGGCGGGATTTACAGACGTGTTGGTGACAGGAATACTGATTAAGTGAATCAGAGTGAGGCAAAGACCGATCGCCACAGGAGCGAAGCCTTGAGGCGCACGACCATCCGTAGACCCCAAAATCACGATCAGGAAATGAAGGTGAGAATCACTTCAATCAGGAAACAGGCTGCCAGACCGTAGCCGCCGGGAGAGTGATCGCCATAACCGTTTGTTGCTAGAGGATTAGACCCGCTCAGTTCAAACCCTGCCCGACCACTGGCGATGATATAAATCGCACCTGCCGACACGATCGCGCCTAGTACTTGAGCCGCAATATAGGGTGCTAGTTCTGAACCTGGGAAACGCTTGCCTGCCCACAACCCAAACGAAACCGCCGGATTGAGATGACACCCAGAAATGTGACCGATCGCGTATGCCATCGTCACCACCGTTAAACCGAACGCCAGCGATACGCCAACTAGAGCAATTCCTAGAGGATTCGCATCATTACCGTAGGGGAATGCAGCGGCTAAGACTGCACTACCACATCCACCAAGAACTAACCAGAATGTGCCGATAAATTCGGCAATACAACGCTTTACAAGTGGCATTTTAATAAACTCCTTGTAACACCAATGAATTCGAGCAAATGCTCTAATGCAGTAGAAATCTGAACACTTTTTGAGTTATTTCCTAGTTAAGACTTGGTTAGAGTCAGGTAACAACAGCGAGAAGACCTACTGCAATGAATTCTTGCCCAGTTAGCTGGTAAAAGCAAGTGGTTTCCTTACTTTATATCGGAAATCATAATCGAAAACAGGTTCTCAGAAACTGCAAATCGTTTGACATCTTGAGAGGCTGTTTGAAACGTATCAAACGTTCTACATTGTCCCCCCAAATTCCCTAATTCTGGGAGACTTTAAATTCGATTTTTCCCAACGTTGTGAGAGGCTGTTTGAAAAGTTCTCGTTGATCCGTTCAACCCGTTCGATCCCCTAAATCCCCCTTAAGAAGGGAGACTTTGAGTGGTTCGGTTCCCCCTTTGGAAGGCTACGGTGTACACACCAGTCGATCGGGTTGAGGTTGAACGTTGTTTAGCCCCCCAAATCCCCCAATTCTGGGGGACTTTGATGGGTTCGGTTCCCCCAGAATTGGGGGCTAGGGGCGGTTGGGCAGGGACGCTGGCTAAATTCAACCACTTGTGTGTACACGGTAGCCTTTGGAAGGGGAGCTATGTTGAAGCTAATCGATCGCTAAAGCCTTAATAAAAATTTCAACTCTTGTTGAGTTAACTCTCGCCACTGCCCCGGTTCTAATCCCTCTAGTCGCAAATGGGCGATCGCAACTCGCACCAATCGCAGCGTTGGAAAGCCAACAGTAGCCGTCATCCGTCGCACCTGCCGATTCCGTCCTTCCGTTAATGTCATTTCTAACCATGCGATCGGTACAGTTTTGCGGAACCGAATCGGCGGATCACGAGGCGGCAAAGAAGGTTCTGTATCCAGCAATTTCACTTTAGCTGGACGAGTCCGATAATTCTGAATCACAACACCCTGCCGCAACTGCTGCACTGCGGCATCATCTGGAACACGCTCGACTTGTACCCAATAGGTTCGAGGATGTTGAAATTTTGGATCAGTCAGTCGATGCTGCACCCATCCATCACTCGTGAGTAACAAAAGTCCTTCACTGTCTCGATCTAATCGTCCAACAGGATACACATCCGAAACAGGGATGTACTCTTTAAGCGTGTGGCAAACAGTGGACGATTTCTCATCCGTAAACTGCGAGAGAACATCGTAAGGCTTGTGAAAGAGAAGATAGCGATCGGGCACGGGGGAGGGATAAAGGATGAAGGATGCAAGGATGAAGATGAGAGGGGAACCGTTTACAGCGGTTTTCAGATGAGTGAGCCACAGTTGTGTGTGGGTGGGTAGATGAGTGGATGAGTGGATGGGTGGGCGGGTAGCTTATGCAAGTGAAACTGGCTGTAAATCGGGGTTTGGAACAAGGGATGGCACAAGAAATTTAACAAGCTCTTCAAGTAGTTTAGCTAACCCATTCCCCTATCCACCTGTCTACGCATTCACTCGTTTCAATATATGAAGAAATATCTCAACCCTTTAAAAAAATTTAGCTAACGTATCTAAATCTCTCAGATTGACTTACTGTAAAACCTTAATAAGCATATTGCTGGGGTAAGGTTATGGACTTCAAGAATTATCGAATGGTTTGTACGCTCACCTTTGGTGACATCTATGGGCAGATCATTGTCTGGCTGCTTGTAATCTTCATCAGCTTGGCTGCCGCACTTGCATTGATGGGAGCTAGCCGTCCGATTTATGCTCTGGCGACTGTGGGCTTAATTTTGGTTTTGTCGTTACCATTCCTGCTGTTTGCTTTCGTCACAACGCTGCTGAATCATATCGAATTAGTCTCGATCGATCCGGCGAAGCAGACGAAAACCAACTCGTCACCAGTCGTAACTCAAAAACCTGCCCAAGCCGCAGGGTAAATAGGGGATAGAGAACCGAGAATAGGAATCAGGGAATGGGTGCAGATTCGGTAATCTGTACCCTGATTTCTTTTTTAGCTGTTAGTCAACGCTGTGTGCAACTTGATCATTTGATTAGAGGATGCTTTAAGAGTTACAAATTATTGCAGAAATCCTCAATCTCTGCTCCCCAATCCTTCGTCGCTATGAGCTATCGTGTATGGAAACCGCTACATTAGGCTGGGGTTTATGAGAAGACTGCTGCTGGTTGGCTTGTTTCTAGTCGGGCTGATTTGGGCATTGATGAGCTATCCGGGGCTAGCAAACCGGGGCGAGTATCAGTCGATCGTGCTAGATTTTCGGGAAGATTTGACGGATGCCCAAATTGAAAGCGAGTTAAGCACGATCGCTCAGCAATATGGCGTTATTCCTCGTCCAAATAGCATCTTCTCCAAAACCGATCACGTTTACATTCTGGATGGCAATTCGCAGCTTCTTAAGACGTTACGCCAGTCTGACCTGAAAGATTACACTGAATCGATCGACGCAAACTACATTTATCAGGCGTTTGCAGTTCCCAATGATCCAGGCTACGTCAAGCAGTGGAATCTCAAAAGTATTAGCGTTGAGACTGCCTGGGATCAGACCAAAGGAATCGGCGTTACGGTAGCGGTGATTGATACGGGCGTCAGCCAGGTGCCTGACTTAAAGAAAACAAAGTTTGTAGCCGGTTATGATTTCGTCAACGACAAGAAAGATGCCTCAGATGATAACGGACATGGCACCCACGTTGCTGGAACGATCGCCCAGTCCACTAACAATAATTACGGGGTTGCCGGAATTGCCTACGAAGCAAGTTTGATGCCCCTGAAAGTCCTCAGTGCTTCTGGGGGAGGAACGATCGTTGATATTGCCGAAGCCATCCGGTTTGCGGCGGATAAAGGTGCCGATGTCATCAACATGAGTTTGGGCGGCGGTGGTGATACGGCGATTCTGCGGGAGGCGATCGACTATGCCCACAGCAAAGGAGTGGTAATTGTGGCGGCGGCTGGAAATGCCAACACGAATGCCGCTTCATACCCCGCTCGTTACCCAACTGTGATTGCAGTATCGGCAACCGATTCAAGCGGGCTGAAAGCTCCTTACTCTAACTTTGGTGCAGGCGTAGATATTTCGGCTCCCGGTGGCTCTAAAGTAAATGGGGATGCAGGCGGGATTTTGCAGGAGACGATCGATCCGGAATCGGGTTCAGCGTTTGCCTCGTTTCAAGGTACGAGTATGGCGGCTCCGCACGTTGCAGGCGTAGCCGCCCTGATTAAATCCGTTGGAGTCAAAGATCCTGACGCCGTTGCTGAAATTTTGAAACGGTCAGCCCATGCGATTCCAGACGACACACTCAATCACTTTGGCGCAGGCTTGCTGAATGCCGGAGAAGCCGTCAAATTAGCACAGCGAGAAAATTTGGATGTCAAAGATTTTCTGCGTTGGCTGCGAGACAATGGTTATTTCAACCTGAAATTCTGGTTTGATGGCGGAGTGGTTGCCCTGCTTCCCAAGATAGCGATGGTACTGGGTTCCTACCTGTTAGCCTGGTTTTTACGGGGCTATTTGCCACTTGCCAGCCTATCGCTTGGAAGTGGACTCGTGCTTGGAAGCAGCGGACTCTTCTTCCTGCGCGGCTTCTACATTTTCGACCTCCCCCAATTTCCGTTCCGTGTTCTCGGCAGTTCGATCGCCGAACTCGGTGGCGCGATTCAAGGGAGTGCCCTGCTCAATCCAATTTTTGCCAGTGTGCTGATTCCTTTCTGTCTGGTTGCCTTCTTGTTAGGTCATGCTCAGTGGAAGTGGTTTGCCATCGGATCAACACTTGGCGTAGCCTCTTGTTTGGCAGTGAGTGCTGCGATCGATCCGGGTATGGCGTGGCTTGGCACAGGGATGGCTGCCCGCATTTTTCTGGTCATCAATACCCTTCTCTGCTTAGGATTAGGCTATTTGGCGGCAAAAGCAGCACATTCAGGAACACGCACTGAGGTACTATGATTACTGTTGAAGGATCAGTTCAGCGATCGGGAATGGGAGCAGGAACATGGGCGCTCGTTACCCGTGACGGCACTTCCTACGAAATCCACCCAGGCGCACCCAAAGATTTGCTTCAACCGGGGGCACGAGTGCGGGTCAAGGGTGAAGTGCGAGAAGACGTAATGACGATCGCCATGATTGGCCCCGTCTTAGAAGTGAAAAGCTTTGAACTGCTAGAGTAAACTCAGCACTTAGCTATACATGGGGTAGAGTAGCTGTTCTCGATTGGGTGAAATCCATTGGCAGGGCAATTTATTCGTGAATAGTGCCATCCGGCATGATCGTCCAACCGAGGTCAACTACCGTCGGATTGATTTGGCTAATTTTTAGCTTTGCCTGCTTCAAATTAGCTCCGCGTAAGATAGTTGCTTGAAGATTGGCATCCGTTAGGTTCGATCGACTCAGATCGGCTCCGCTCAAATTCGCCCTTGTCAAATTTGCCCAACTGAAATCCGATCGCTCCAGACTAGCTTTGGTTAGCTCCGATCGCTCCAGATTGGCTCCCCGCAACGAGGTCAGAATTAGCTTAGCTCCCGTCAAGTTTGCCCGCCGCAGATTTGCCCCCGTCAAATTGGCTCCGCTTAAGTTCGAGCCACTCAAGTTTGCCTCGCTTAAGTCTGCTCCAACCAGATCCGCACCACCTAAATCTGCACCGCTTAGATTAGCTTTCCACAAGATTGCTCCACTCAAATTCACTTCCCGAAAATTTCGTTCTCCCTGTCCATATCGACGGAGCAACAGTTCTGCATCCATATCGCCCCAACTCATCTCCGATTCTGGGGGCATCCATCCTGCCCTTGTATTCATACGTCAATCTCCTGAAAATTCTACAAAGATTTCATCTCCCTTTAACCAGATTGGATAGCACTGTAGGGGCTGCAAGTCTCGCTGCAAGTAAGAAAGATCCGCCGGATAGACATTGCGTGGATACAGATTTTCCCCGGTTCGCACATCGTAGCGATAGTGGTGCCAGGGACACTCGATCTCAATTCCTCGCAGTTGTCCTTCGATCAGAGGAGCCGATCGATGCGGACACCGGGGATTCAGTACAAAAATCTCTCCCACCACGTTTACCAGCAAGAGTTGTAGACCATTGACTTCCACGACTTGCATCGTTCCAGATGCCAGATCACTCACAGCCGCCACTTTGACCCACCCAGCCATTCCTAAAAGTCCCCTTCTGGAATGTAGGGATAGCTCCACAGAGTGACTTGCAGCACCACTGACTTAAACCATGCCTGATGCATCTTCTCCACCTCATCAGCATTGTGTCCTTTTTTAGCTAAAAGGGCTTGATCGTTGCGGTGATTGGGTAAATAAATGCAATCAAATACCGTAGCCCGATGTGAGGAACCGACTGAACCTGATCCGTTTGATTTTTCTTGAGGTGATGATGCCGCAAGCCTATTTCTTGCTGGTAGTTCAGCCAATCTTGATCGTAGGAACGGGTGCAAGTGTCCATAATCCACTGAGTAAACCGTCTGCGAACAGCAGCCAGATATTCCTCGATCAGCTTACCACTCGGATTTTCAAAGTAGTGAACGAGATGCCCATGAGAGCCAACAAAGGAATACCATAAGTCGAGGATCGCTTCCACTTGATCCTGAAGAACTTCTCCGGCAAGGCGCAGATACCGCTCATCCTCCTCAGTAAACATGACCGTCTGTTTGAGGAGTTCAAAATCTTCCATTGAGATCGGGGATTTGGCAACTGCATCAGAGCCGTAGGTGTAACCTGCTATTCCAGTACTCGTAGTCATTGCTTCCTCCAAGTATTTAGCAAATGGCGAGAAAGGGGTCAGGGAATGGTGTTGCGGTTCCCCATACCCCAAAAGGGAGACACGATCCGAGATTGGGTTATTGGGGCGTCGCCTATTCCCCTCACTCAAACTGGAGGGTTAGTCCGGTTTCTCTAGACGATCGCGTCTCCACAGCCTCAACATCACTTCTTCAATTCAGTTCAATCCACTGTTTAGCGGTGGTGACCATTGGGAACCACCATGAATCGCGAGGTGTAGGGGGATTCTCCAGGAGTACCTCGACGGAAGTGTCCAGAGGGTCCATCACCCAGATATTCAGAGAACCACGCTTCGTGTTCAATTTCCTCATTCAGGATCGCCAGGGACAATTCATAGGTGCGATGATCTTTGCCAAACGTCATATTGCAGATCTCGGTGTAGACCCGAATGGCGCAGCGTTCTGCCTCGACTAGCACCATCAGCATTTCCTTCATGTCCTTCGGATTGGCGGGCAGATAGGCGTCAGGGCAAGCCGCATCGTCAGCAAAGGCGCGAATATCACGAGGAATTTCACCGCCCAACTCATAGATGCGGGGTATCAGGGCTTCAAAGTGGTTGCGATCTTCTAAACGGGCATCTTCAATGATTTCCTTCAGTCCTTCACCCTCAAACCCGATCGCATTCACCCGCAGAATCGTGTAGTAGTAGTAGGTCGTAAACTCTGCTGATGCCGCCCGAACAAGTTTCTTAAGCAGTTCATCAACATCAACGCCAGCATTGCGGACGACTTCTTGGGCAATCTTTGCCATCATGATTCTCCTTTTTTATACAAGCTTTGAATCTTGATGTAGCGGAGCCGATCGCTCCCTTCACTCCTCACTATGAGGTTGAGCGATGCCACCCAATGAGTGCGATCGTTGCCCTAAATCAGGCATTATCGGGGGCGTCTCACTGGGGTTATTCAATGTGAAAGAAATCAATACGAAAGAAATCTCAGCTCTAAAATCATAATCGTTATGAGTTCATAATATAGTCGTTATGACTATGGCTTGCAAGCGATGTTGCTAAACGTTGCAATCAATGAGTAATGACTCAGAAGCAAGCAATCGATCGTTAGGCATCTTGAAAAAATAAGCCGAAGGCTTCGCCCTTTCTCAAGAATGTGGCATGGAATTGGAGGGCAAAAAGCCGAGCGCCTTTGCGATCGGTCTACCTTCCCAAAACGGAAACAGTTGATGAGATGAGCAATTCAGTTTTTTCTTAAAAAATGAGTTTATGCTTTCGATTTTGTACGAAACAAGGAAAAGTGTAGCGAAATAGACAGAAAAGTTTATGGCTTCTAAGTGCAGAAAGTTTACCTAATCTTTGATTGACTTAGCTTTTCTAACTCGTTGATGTTGATTCGCTGTTTGAGTCAAAACTGCAATTGATATATAGAAATGTGTAGAAATAACCGATCGAAAATCAAAAAAGAACCACCTGTAAATTTTCTGTTGATGGATGGCGTGGTAGGAGCAATCTCTACGTGGTTGCCCTGGCTGAAAGGGCAGACCCATGAATCTGCCCCTACCGATGGCAAAATCAACAAAAAATCTACAAGTGGAAAAAGAATGAAGCACATCAGTTTTCAGTTGAATGCGATATGCGAAGGGGCATGGCATATCATGCCCGTACAAGTTTGATGAATTGGACGCCATTCAGAACCGCTATTAAAATCAAAAATGAAAAGAAAATGAAAAGTTGAGGATAGGATGCTATTAAAATTAAAAATGAAAAGAAAATGAAAAGTTGAGGATAGGATGGTACGACAACACGGCATCCAGTCTGTTTGGCGGATGAGCATGGGATTGATTCTAGGACTCTGGTTCGGAGGATGTACGCCTTCTGCCATCGATCGCCCCAATTCACCAGACGATGACAAGCCAAATATCGTGTCTACCAGCACCATGATCACGGACTGGACAGCCCAAATTGGCGGCGATGAAATCGACCTGATTGGCATTCTGAAACCGGGAAATGACCCCCATGTCTACGAACCCGTCCCAGCAGACACAAAAACCCTGGAAGAAGCTGACCTGATCCTCTACAACGGCTACAACCTTGAACCAGGGCTGATTCGGATTATGAATGCAACGGGTGTAGATGCCCAAAAGCTAGCAGTCGGGGAGACAGTATCGCCCTTACAGATGCAGTATGAAGGGCAAACGGTGCCTGATCCGCATATTTGGGGCAACGTGGAGAACGCGATCGTCATGGTCGAAACGATCCGCGATGCTCTGATTGAGCGATCGCCTGATGATCAGGCAGAATTTAATCAAAATGCCGATCGCCTGATCGCCGACCTCGAACAACTCCACACCTGGATTCAACAACAGACGGCAACCATTCCTACTGACCGGCGCAAACTCGTGACCACCCACGATGCCTTCCAGTACTACGCAAATACCTACGGATTGACCGTCGCAGGCACCCTAATTGGCATTAGCACCGAGGAGCAACCCAGCGCCCAGACTGTACAAAAACTGGTCAATTCCATTAGAGGGCTAAAGGTGCCTGCCATCTTTGCTGAAACCACGATCAATCCGCAGTTAATCAAAACTGTTGCGGATGAAGCAGGAGTCAATCTGGCATCTCAGGAGCTTTATTCAGATTCGATCGGCGCTCCTGGCAGCAATGGCGATACCTATATCAAGATGATGGTCGCCAACACGCAGGCGATCGTCACAAACTTGGGTGGGCAGTTCACCCCTTTTGATGCCACAGTCGAGCCACAGCCCTAGCATTTCTTATATCTCCATCACTTCTTCTTCATAAGTATTCCCGTAAATCTACGTATTCTAAAAATCTAGCTCATTCATCCCGATCGCAGGAAAATCGGGTGGTATAGAGTACCGATAACGAGATAATCCTGCTTGAGTTGCCTGTGAAGAAGAAGCGACAGGAACGCCAAACTCGCGTCACTCCAATTGACACACAAGCATGGAAAACGATCGCCGCTAGCTTCCTTGTTGCCGCCTTTTTGCTCACCTCCCGACCACTGATTCTCCTGTTTAATCCTTTTCTGACGGTGGTGCATGAACTAGGGCATACAATACTGGCGTGGCTATTTGGCTACTTTGCGATTCCAGCGTTCGATTTCATCTATGGCGGAGGGGTCACGATTCAAACCCAGCAACCAATTTTGCTGATTGCGATCGGTATCTACACCGGATTTGCTTATTTATTCTACCGCTATCGTAAAAATGCTCTAACTTGCAAAGTGCTTCTTGGGATTCTGATTCTCTATGCGATCTGCGCCTATACCCCCTTGCACCATAGTTTAATGATTGCAATGGGACATGGATCTGAATTGATCGTCGGTGGGATTTTTCTCTACCGCGCCCTCAGTGGTTCGGGATGTTGTCATATGATCGAGCGCCCAATTTATGGAATGCTCGGATTTTTCGCAGTGTTATATGATACACGCTTTGCCTATCGAATTCTCACGATTCCCCAGGTTCGATCGGTGTATGAAGAAGGGAAAGGCGGTGTCTTGCATCATGATCTAGTTCGCTTAGCAGGAGAGTATTGGGGCGTAGAGTTGTCGATCGTGATGATCGGGTTCTTGCTGCTTAGCCTGCTCACTCCGGTAATTCCGTTTCTACTGTTCCGTTATCAAGTAGTAGTGAAGGAATGGCGCGATCGCTTGCTGCTCAAAACTAGAGGGTAATTACAGCGGTTTTCAATTGCGTTCATTGTAGGGGCACGGCATACTGTGTCCTGCTTACGGATCTGTTTGCTCAAGATGACATTGAGGCGATCGAAACAGATACTATGCATAACGCAATGAGCCGTCTTCCAGAACCTTGTTGGGAAGACGACCCATTCGATGTCTTGCGAGACTATCTCTAAAGGTGCGAGATATTCAGACCACAGCCCTTTAATCGTTTGATTCAGGGTGGTGATTGCGAATTCGCTCAGCTTCAGGGCAGTCTTCCGACACGAGCGGTTCGATATCTCCGCGTGGAACGGTTGCCAGCTTTTGCATGACTGACCCAATACTTTCCAGACGAATCATCTCTTCCCACGAGCAAACTTCGTCATCTTCTTCCGTTTCATAGCGAACGGTGACTAAGTCTCCCTCAATATCGAGAATCCGGGCGCGCTCGATCCAACGCTGTTGATCCCGCAAAAAGATCCAAACCTCGCGACCATCACAACAGAGTTGGTAGATCTTGCGGTGTAGCATTTATCGCTTCTCCTGAGCAAACAATTCTGTAAACAGTGATTTAGACTACAACCTGGAATCAGTGGAGCAGTCTGCCAATCGTGAAAGCCAAACCTGCCTATTAAAAATCGGACAATGAAACCAGTAATAAAGCCAGTTTGGTGAATGCGATACCCTGTGTAAGGCTGGCTGTTCATAAGGTTAAGTTCACAAACGGGGTCTTGCCTACTGGACGTTCTTGGGACGGGGTGAGACAGAAGCAAGAGAGATCGAAGCGTCCTTGGGGGTTACAGGCAACCTTTAAGTTCATCATCACGTAAATCGAGGTGTTTTAAGGAAACCCACTCAGGGCGATCGCAAATTAAAGTTATCGCAATTAAAGCCCGAACTGAGTCAGTTTGTGAAGGGGGATGACGCTCTGGATCGTTAATCTTTAAATTTGGGATGGAGACAGAACACGGACAGAATCAATCGAAATTTCCCCCAGATCCAGGTAAGGCCAATCCACAGATGTCATCTGAGACGCTTGAAATTTATCTACTATTCTAACTAGGTTCGGCAGAAATTGGGGATCAACTTTGAAAGAAAGGATGAAGGATGAAAGATGAAGGATGAATGGGTAATCCATGAATAATGCCTATTTGGCTTTTATCCCCCTATCCCCCATCTGCTCAACGCCCGATTTCTCCAGTTAATCGATAGGAATGACGACAAATGCTACTACACCTGAGTACTTGGCTAGAGGTAGAGACTTACTTGACTCAATCGCGGGGGTTAATTATGCCGATCGGCTCCACAGAACAACATGGTCCTACAGGACTGATTGGGACGGATGCCATTTGTGCAGAGGCGATCGCTCGTGGTGTTGGAGAAGCGACCCAGGCGCTGGTTGCGCCAACGATTAATGTCGGGATGGCATTGCATCACACCGCTTTCCCTGGCAGTATTAGTTTGCGTCCAAGTACGCTCATTCTAGTAATTCGAGAGTATCTGACTAGCTTAGCCAGAGCCGGATTCACAAAATTTTTCTTTATCAACGGGCATGGTGGCAATATTGCTACGCTAAAAGCGGCTTTCGCTGAAACTTACGCGGCTCTGAGCGATCTCAATCTTGTCGATGCCGATCGCGTTCAATGTCGATTAGCCAACTGGTTTATGTGTGGTTCGGTTTACCAGTTAGCAAAGGAGCTTTATGGCGATCAGGAAGGCTCTCACGCGACGCCAAGTGAAGTGGCTTTGACGCAATATCTTTTTCCAGAGGCAATTAAACAGGCTTCACTCAGCCCCGATGTCGCTTCCGGTCAACCCATTTACGGGGCGATCGATTTCCGGAGTCGCTATCCAGACGGTCGCATGGGATCGAATCCAGCCCTAGCCACTCCGGAACAGGGTCAGCAGTTCTATGAATTGGCAGTGAAGGAATTGAGTAGCAGTTATTTAGCATTTTTGAACCAAGAGTGAGGGGGGATGGGGGAATGGGGGGGATGGGGGAGAATCCTCTGACTTTTTCG
>JAAUSF010000220.1 GCA_012033255.1 Cyanobacteria bacterium RU_5_0 | reverse complement strand
CCCCTATCCCCCATCCCTACTCCCACACCCGATCGCCCGATTCCGTCCGTCTACTTTTGCTTGTAGGAGTCGTTGATCAGCCCGTTGTAGGAGGCTGATTCCTTTGGAGTCATCGTCTGGGCGGAGGGTAGCCACTCCGACACTGATGGTAATTTTCAAATCTAAGTTGTCGGTAACGGCGAAGGGTTGGTCACTGATGAGTTGGCAAAGGCGACGGGCAATCATGAGGGCATCGTCACAGCCTGTATCGCTGAGGGTGACGACGAATTCTTCACCGCCGTAACGAAATGGGGTGTCGTAGAATCTCAAATTGTGGCGTAGACGGGCAGAAAGCAAGCGGAGGGCAGCATCGCCGACTAAGTGCCCATAGGTATCGTTGATGCGTTTGAAGAAGTCTATGTCTAGCATGATTAGGCTGATGGGGACGCTGCGATTGCGGGAATTTTGGATTTGACGAGGGAGTTCCCACTCGAAGGCGCGACGGTTGTTGAGTTCGGTGAGCGGATCAGAAAGGGCGATCGCGGACAGCACATCATTTTTCCGCATCAAGTCCCGATGATTCTCCACTCGACGCAAACCTGCCTGCACATGCGCCTGGAGCAAGCGTTTCAGCATCCAATGTTTAGGATCATCAGCCTCTTCAATCTGGGGAAATCGAAGATAGGCATCTGCGCCCTCTTCCAATGCCTCTGCGGTTCGTTCAATGTTTTCAGTCAATGCATAATCATCTAGCAAAATTGAGTAAATCCAGGCTAATCGATTCTGAGCTTTGATTTGGCGACAGAGATTAAAGCTATCGAGTTGACTAGCTTGAATCAGCAATAAGTCGGGCTGCTGCGCTTGAATAAGTGGAATCGCTTCAAATGGGCTAGATGCAACTTCCACTGTAAACGTGGCTAAATCTCGAATGAGATTTAAAAGGAGAAACCGGAAGTCATCGCTTCCAACCAGAAGAATTGAAGCGTTCATGGAAAGATGTCCGAAAAACTGATTAGAAGGCTAAAGTTCTATTCTGAAGAGTGGCACTTGCCTAAAAGGGAGCATGGCGCTGTTCTACAACAATCGCAAAATTGGGGATACTCCACTCTATGCATGGATATACCTGAGACAGGCAGTTGATCAAAACTGTAGGGCTGATGGTGGCAATTCTTATCTTATGGTTTGTCGCGTCATCATAGGTGAAGAGTCAAGAAGTCAATAATCAATCTTTTAAGCGATGCATCCTCTCACTGGAGGAGATGACACACCCCTGTGATTTTTGATTCAATTAATTTAATCCAGGAACAATGAAATAACAATGCCTAAAAGTCTAATCAGAAGAATTACGCAGAATTTCACCACCTGTAAATTTTTGTTGATATATGGCGTGGCGTAGGGGCAATCCCAGCGTGGTTGCCCTCTAATCCAGGGCAACCACGCTGGGATTGCCCCTACCCAACCACGCCGGGATTGCCCCTACCCATTACAAAATCAACATAAAAGTTTACAGGTAGGAATTTTATCTAAAGCCTATCCTAATGGTTTCTAAGTTTCTAAGTATTAAATATTACTTAAAGTTGCTCAAATCATCATAGACCAGATCTCTCGTGAAGGATAACGTTCAATCCATCGAACTTGTACAGGCACGGTATGCTGTATCCCTTCGCGGATCACATTCAACTGAAATGCTGTAACGCTGTCGGTGATGTAGCGGCTGTCTCTAGCGGCATCTTGATACAATTGCTCTTAAAGACAGACTTAATTTTGTACAGAAATCCCATGTCTAAACCTCTTAGCGGCTCTCAAATTCGTCAAACATTTCTTGATTTCTATGCAGCTAGGGGGCATCACGTTCTGCCCAGTGCCTCGTTGGTTCCAGAAGACCCGACGGTGTTGCTGACGATCGCCGGAATGCTACCCTTCAAACCCATTTTCTTGGGGCAGCGTCAGGCGGAATTTCTCCGTGCGACCACCTCGCAGAAGTGCATTCGCACCAATGACATTGAGAATGTTGGACGCACGGCGCGGCATCACACTTTCTTTGAGATGCTGGGAAATTTCAGCTTTGGCGATTACTTCAAGGAACAAGCGATCGCCTGGGCATGGGAACTGTCTACAGAAGTTTTTGGCTTTCTTCCGGAACGATTAATTGTCAGCGTATTTCGGGAAGATGAGGAAGCCTTTGCCATTTGGCGCGATCAGATTGGCATTCCGCCTCATCGGATTCAACGGATGGGCGAGGAAGATAATTTTTGGGCATCGGGTGCCACGGGCCCCTGCGGTCCTTGCTCTGAGATTTACTACGATTTCTATCCAGAGCGGGGAGATGAGGCGATCGATCTGGAAGACGGGACGCGCTTCCTGGAGTTCTACAACTTAGTATTCATGCAATACAACCGGGATGCAGAGGGCAACCTGACTCCGCTGCAAGCTCAAAACATCGACACAGGCATGGGGCTGGAACGGATGGCGCAAATCCTCCAGAAGAAGCCCAACAACTACGAGACGGATTTGATTTTCCCGATTATTGAGACGGCAGCGAAGCTTGCTAGCATCAAATATGCCAAAGCGGACGAACCGACGAACATTTCTCTCAAGGTGATTGGGGATCACATTCGGGCTGTAGTTCACATGATTGCCGATGGAATCACCGCCTCCAACCTGGGACGAGGCTATGTGCTACGGCGATTGATTCGTCGGGTGGTGCGGCATGGACGGTTGATTGGGATCGATCGCGAATTTACACCAGAAGTGGCGGAAACAGCGATTTTCCTGGCAGAAGAGGCATATCCCAATGTCCGAGTACGAGAGCAAGCCATCAAAGCCGAGTTACAAATTGAAGAATCTCGGTTTCGCAAAACCCTGGAGCGCGGCGAAAAAATGCTGGCAGAGGTCATTGAGAAATTGGATCAATCTACAGAAATCTCTGGACGCGATGCCTTTATCCTCTATGACACCTATGGTTTCCCGTTGGAACTGACTCAGGAAATTGCGGAAGAAAAGGGGCTGACCGTCGATGTGGCTGGCTTTGAGAAGGCGATGGAACAGCAGCAAGAAGGCTCTCGTGCTGCCCATGAAACAATCGACTTGACGGTGCAAGGCACTCTCGACAAACTCGCAGAACACTTGCACGAGACTGAATTCTTGGGCTATACCAAGGTTTCCATCGGGGCTGAGGTGAAAGCGTTGCTCGTAGAAGGCAAAACTGTAGAGTCGGCGGTGGCTGGCACCGAGGTACAAGTTGTCCTTGATCAAACGCCTTTCTATGCGGAGTCAGGGGGACAGATTGGCGATCGGGGCTACCTTTCCGGGGATGAAGGGCTGGTTCGGGTTGAAGATGTCAAGAAGGAAGGCAGTATTTTTGTCCATTTCGGACGGGTCGAGCGAGGAACGCTGGACGTGGGCGATCGCGTCACGGCTCAAATTGATTTGGCGTGTCGGCGGCGGGCGCAGGCAAACCATACGGCAACCCACCTGCTGCAAGCGGCATTGAGGAAATTTGTCGATGAAAGCATCGCGCAGGCAGGTTCTTTGGTGGCGTTCGATCGCCTCCGCTTCGACTTCAACTTGCCCCGTCCCGTGACGCCAGACGAGCTACAGCAAATCGAGGAGCAGATCAACACTTGGATTGCAGAAGCACACATGGCAGACGTGACGTCATGCCGATCGCAGAGGCGAAAGTGAAAGGGGCGATCGCCATGTTTGGTGAAAAGTATGGGGATGAAGTCCGCGTGATTGATTTCCCGGGTGTCTCAATGGAGCTATGCGGCGGGACTCATGTCAGCAATACGGCTGAGATTGGTCTATTCAAGATCATCTCGGAGTCGGGTGTGGCGGCTGGGATTCGGCGGATTGAAGCGGTGGCGGGTCTGGCGGGGCTGGAATACTTGAGCCTGCGCGATAAAGTGGTGCGTGAGTTAAGCGATCGCTTCAAAGCTAAACCAGAGGAATTGCCCGATCGGGTCACAGCCCTGCAAACGGAACTGAAAAACACTCAGAAACAATTAGAGGCGCTGAAAGCAGAACTTGCTCTTGCCAAATCCGATCAGTTACTAGGGCAGGCAACCGCGATCGGTGACTTCAAAATCTTGGTTGCTCAACTAGAGAGCGTAGACGCAGACTCCCTCAAAACGGTAGCTGAACGACTGCTGCAAAAATTAGGAGAAGGAGCCGTGATCTTAGGCTCAGTGCCAGAACCGCAGAAAGTGAGCCTGGTTGCGGCATTCAGTCCTGGAGTCATCAAAAAGGGACTGCAAGCTGGGAAATTTGTGGGGACGATCGCCAAACTCTGTGGCGGCGGCGGGGGTGGACGCCCCAACCTTGCTCAGGCAGGCGGCAAAGATACTGACAAACTTCCTGAAGCCCTGAAAACTGCTCGTCAGGATCTAGAAGCAGCGTTGGGGACGTAGGGACAGGACATGCCGTGCCCCTACGCTGGGTGTGCCCCTAAACAAACGAAAGCCGGGGAACAACCCCGGCTCCAGAGGGAATCGATCGGCCGACGGCAACGGCGATCGCCTCTAAACTATGGACTAAGCTCATCATGTCTTCCAATGAGAGGGTTTGACGGGCATCGGAAACAGATTTTTCGGGTTCTGGGTGGCATTCGACCATAATCCCATCGGCACCGCAAGCAACAGCCGCTCTTGCTAAGTCGGCGACTAATTCTCGCTTTCCGGTAGCATGACTGGGATCAACGACGATCGGCAAGTGAGTAATTTGCTTGAGGGCAACGACGGCTCCTAGATCCAGAACATTGCGCGTGTAAGGGTCAAAGCTGCGAATGCCCCGTTCGCAGAGGATCACATTGGGATTGCCGTGGCTCAGGATGTATTCGGCTGCCATAACGAATTCTTCGATCGTTGCGGCGAGTCCTCGTTTCAACAGAATTGGCTTATTGACCTGACCTAATGCTTTAAGCAAGTCAAAATTCTGCATATTGCGGCTACCGACTTGCAAAACATCGGCATGAGCCGCGATCGCCTCAATTTGGGAAACAGCCATCACTTCAGTGATCACGGGTAGCCCATAGCGATCGCGTACTGACGCTAAAATTTGCAATCCTTCCAGGCCCAACCCCTGGAAGTCATAAGGAGAAGTTCGAGGCTTAAAAACACCGCCCCGGAGAGCTTGTACTGGAGCGGTGGCGAGACGACTAGCAATGATTTCCATTTGGGCTTGACTTTCAACGGAACAGGGACCGCCAACAATCAGCAGATCGTGTCCGCCAACAGTCACGCGATCGGATAATTGCACCACGGTTTTGTGGGCAGCGTTAGCTTTGAGTGCGAGTTTTGCCTTTTGCATGGGAGTTCTCTTTGGCTCTTTTGTAAGTTGTAAGTTGTGAGTTGTGAGTTGTGAGTTGTGAGTTGTAAGTTGTGAGTTGTGAGTTGTGAGTTAAGAATCACCTTAAAATTCAAACCTCAAAACTTAGAACTAAAAAACCCGGAACTGTTTATAGCTCCGGGTTGGGTGAACATTTGCATGATCCTCTTACCCGGAACTTATCCTGGTCCAAAAAAAGTAAAAACCAAAAAAGTAGGCGAGAAGAGAATACAACACGATCGGTTCCTAGTGAATGGATATCTGGATTTGAAGGAGTAGCCTGGATAAAACAAAAACCGCAGAAGCGTCTCTGCGGTTCACCTTGAGGTTCCATGCGAATGCTGGACTCACTCTAGGTGAACCTTCATAAACCAAAAGTAAAAATAAGAGGTTGGGCGGCTCATGACTTGCTACGAATAATTGCTTTACATTCACTGCCACCGTAGCAAAGAGACAGATGCTTAGTCAAGTACCTGAGTAAACTACTCCCCGACGACTCGTAAGCGGCGGGGAGCTTTTAGTAGCCCTGAAGTATCGTAGCTGAGTGAACAGCTTAGATACTCCGAACCTCCAGGCTGGTTTACAAACAGCCCCAAAAGTTTAATCATCATCGACCCATTCAAATCAGCGTCCCCAGACCAATCACAATGACCACACTTGAAGCTCTTGCCACTCCGATAAGACTTGCCGCGCACCGGATGAATGTGCAGGCATTGGTGGCACGTCTGGCTGGTGTACGCCGGACTTACGGCAACGACCTCAACTCCGGCTTGGATTGCTTTGTAGGAAAGAAACAGACGCAACTGAAAGAACGCCCAACTGTTCGATCTGCGCCGCTCAGTTTTATTGCGCGGCAGTTCATTCGTGCGCTCTCTGATGCCTGTCAAATCCTCCACGGCGATCGCTGCATTCAAGGCTTTAGCCTGTTGCACAATGGCTTTGCTGATCCGATGGTTCAACCATATGCTGATAGCGCCGCTCTCTGCCCGACAGCCGTTGCAAAATCTGTCTCGCCCTACGGCGATTAGACCTTGTGCCTTTCGAGGCTTTGCTTTGGAGCGATACTCTGACCCTGGAAAACCGATCTCGAACTTGCTGGATGTCCCGACCGTCCCACTTCTTCCCTTCAGAGGTGACAGCAATATCTCTGCGCTAGGGAGATAGGGGGAGGGGGGGGAGAGAGAGGGAGAGGGAGAGAACCGTAAAGGGGTGTGAAACGATGTAAATGTCTCTTCCTCTCCGCGCCGTGGAACGATCGCCTCTCATCGATTGATCACCAAGGATTCTTCAACTTCTTGTGAAGCAGCTACCCCGATGGGTTGCCAGTATAGGGTTCCGATGGTGACACTTGTAATTTCGGGAGTCAGGGCGAATTTGCTCCTGAATGGTACGGTTTGCCCTGGTTCAAGACCAGAGAAGTTTAGCCCGCCAACCCCTCGATCGACCGCATTAGGATTCCCAGCAGAACTGACGCCATAGGTGATACTGACGATCGAGATGGGTTGCTCCGTATTGTTGGTGAGGCAGCCTGCCACATAGGTTTCCTGGGGATCGCTCGAATTGGGCTGAAACTGAACATTAGAGAGTTGCACAGGCTTTCCATCGGGGGAGGGGGGTGGCGGGCTACAGGCGATCGAATCAGCAACGACCACTTTAGTGGAGGGTGGAGCTTGGGCGATCGGTTGACTGGCTCTTTGTTGAGCCGCCGCCAAATTTGCCTGATATTCTGAGATTTTGTCTGTGCCGTCTGCCAATAGGATTGGCATCGGGGACG
>JAAUSF010000219.1 GCA_012033255.1 Cyanobacteria bacterium RU_5_0 | reverse complement strand
GCAGCAATCGCTTGCGCTCCTCTCGTTGAGTTGCAGCCTGCAACACCTTTGCTTCCCCGTAAGCAATCCGCATGAGAGTCGGTATCGTCAGGCGCTGTTCGTTCCCCATTTTTGTTTTGAACAATAGCCATAGCAACATGCGACAGGCCCCTTCGTGCTGTTGCCAAATGCTGGTTACAGTCCACAGGAGTGACTTAGGCAAACTACTATATTGGTAAAATGCCGTCCTTTCTTTAGCTCCCCGTTGGTTGAGAAAGTATTTCGACCAGGCTCCGGCTTTCACTTTGAAGGTGAGTCCGGTTAGATGCTTGCAGCCCAAGTCATCTTCCTGAAAGTGATGCTGAATTTCGAGTAAATGCCATAGACGGCTCTGCTCTAGTGAGAACCCTCGCACCCGCCCTTGTTGAAACCAGTTGATGTCGAGTTGGAGTTTGCAAGGCTGTTGAGCCAACTCTTTGATCAAGGTCAACTTGGCAAGCTTGCTCAGGTCTTTGCGTTTTTCCAACCCTAAATAGGTTTCAATTTGGCGATCGCTGATGATGAATTCCTGCTCCCAGGGGTGCTCTAGCGCGATGGCATGAGCAGCATAAACCAGGTGCAGACAGGCGGCTCGCACATCCCAATTGTCCATTTCAGCCTGAGCCGCTGCGCTGTCAAAAGTAACATTGGACTCTGAGTCGAGGGCGTTGGTGAAGCGGAACGCGATCGTTCCTCGTCCGCCATTCACTTGCCGCTCGTAATAGAGTCTTCCATCCGGATCAATTTTCCAGGGCAGAGATTGACGTTGTGCCAACACATTACACGCCTCCCATACTGCGATCGCGGAAGCAAAGGGGCTACTTTTGCTATTCGCAAACAGGTTGGGGCTAGGAAGCATCCTGGTGGTCGTTTTACAACGTCCTTTCTTTGCCTGCAAGGGCATCGGCGGTAGATCGATCGGACAAACACTCACGCATTGCGGTTCAGCGGTATAGCCCTTACAGTCGTTGCACAACATGGGATCGATCCAGAATTCCCCATCTTCAAGCTTGATTGCATCTCTGGGACATTGGGGGACGCAATCCCCACACTTCATACATCGGTTTGTAATGGTGTGCGCCATAGGGTTAATACGGTTAATTACAAGCTTGACTGAGTAGCTCTCCCAGTCCATGATCCTGAAATGGCTCGGAGCAGTGAGCGAGAATAATGAAACACCAATCTCAACGCACTTCAATCAGGAGCTAGTTAACGTCTTACATTTGTAAATAAAAACGTTCCTTCATTTTGTTCAATTTAAGCGATTAAATAATCTTTTAAGATTGTGCTTGTAATATGTTCACTATAAGCAGTTTAGGCTTCCATTCAGTAGCACTTGTTACCGATATAAATGTTATCAATCCAACATTTTTGGCATTTCTGTGAGTAAATTTTAAGCTGAATTAAAGGAAGTTTGAGAAGTCATAATCACTCGCTGTAAAATCGAGTCTCATACTCTCACTGATTGATGGCATCATTTAAATCCCCTAAAACATCCTTGGCTGGGTTATGGATAAAATGCTAGTCCCCTCACCCATAAAAACTCATTCCTGGGTTAAGAAATACCTGTACCCTGCCCTCTTATTCCTGCTTTAACTGATTGCTATGTAACGGTTTTAGCGACTGAGTACATGACTAATGGGTTTCATTAGTTTTATTGAACTGAGTGATTCTCGCCAGCTTGAAAGCGTCTGATATAAATAGGGAAGAATGATTGCTTTCATGTATATCCTGATGATGTTCTAAGCCCATGCAAGTTTGTTTTAACCCCCAATCCATCTGTGAACCAACGCTATCCGGGTATGACTTGCCCGTTGAAGTCAAACGTCTGCCGATCGCGGCGGCGAATACCTGGAAAACACGGCACAGTCTCAGAACCCGTTTGAAAAGTTGATTTTTCGTGTGCGAAGCACACGAAAAATCAACCTTCTTCAGGGCTTTTCAAACAGGTTCTCAGGATGAAGAGGAGGAATAGTGACTGTGGTTGAGACAGCAATGAAATATCGAGATTTATGGGTCACAGAAGCAGGGCAGTGGCAGGCTTGTCAACCCGCTAGAGAATGGGATTTGCTCCGCACACCTTATCGGTTTCATCGCTTTTTAACGGAAGTCGAAGATGTGCTGGAAGCGGCGATCGACGAGACAGATTGTTTACCTCAACTGTGGCTACTCGTGCGACGGTTAATCACAAATTCCTATTGGATACAGACGCAGTATGTAGAACCCAACCCCGATATAGGCACTGAGGTGATCATGCTGTATGACGAAATTGGCTACCCGTTGACAGTGCAAATTGCCACCTATTTACCGGGCACCCGATCCTCAATCCATAATCATGGGAATTGGGGCATTGTTGCGGTACTAAAAGGGGAAGAAAAAAACACCATTTGGAAACGGACTCCTGATCCACAGTTTCCAGATTGGGTGGAGCCGACGGCTGAGGTGATATTGTTGCCAGGCGATATTATCAGCTTCACACCCGGTGCGATTCACTCTGTAGAAGCCCTTGGCGACGAACCGACCGTTACCTTCAGCATTTACGGTGAAACCCACCATTCCAAACGCTTTGAGTTTGATCCTGTAACGCACACCGCCAAAAATTTCTAGACTCCTTATCCCTTCATTCAGATCATTCAGAAATCATTATGTCAGAACATCGTCAAGACCAATACTTCAACCTCATCGATCAACTGCTCAAGTGCCCCAGTGGACAAGAGCCACAAGTTTTAGACAGTCAGCCAGATTTGCTGGATGCGGAATTGGTAAAAACATTGATGCAAGTGGCAACGATGATGGCGCATCAAGATAATCAAGATGCTGCAAAGTTTCTGATTTACGTTGCGCGGCAATTAAGTAAAGAACTGGGTTTGTATCCTCAAGTTTCACCAGAACAGTAGAGTTTAAACGGAGGTGCTGATGATTTCAGGATTATCCACAACGGAAGCGGGACAACGGGCGATCGTGTTTCTCATGAATGATCTTGAGATCGTAACTGATGATCAAGAATGGTTTTCTGTATTGAGTGTGCGCTCGATTGGGGAAACCTGGTACGTTGTTGAAATTGGCGTAGAAGGACTGCCGGATAAATGGATCGTGCAAGTTTACGATACAGGTGAATGCGACCCCAATTATACCTTTAGTTCTCCTGTTCAAGCGACAGAAGCAGACACTGGTTTGGAAGATTTGCCAGAGGCGATCGCCCACATCTTAGCCACCGAACGCAGCCATAATTGAAGTCATCAAAAGGGAGTGAGACAAATTTGCAATCGCGCCTAAGTGACCCCCACTGATGAATGATCAGTCCACCATTAGCATCAGACGGGTCGCATCAAGTCGTATATACCAGGGAAACGGCTGATCTTTGATGACATTCCACCTTTCTTTGAAGACTTCTGCCTGCACATGGTAATCCTGTGAGCCAATAGATGCAGCATTAAATTTGAGAAACAGCGTCATGCGGTGCGGTGTTTCGCTCGTGGCGGCTAACCAACAAGGATAGGTGTTGTCGCAGTGAGGATTGGTTGTGATGCTAATTTGGTGGGCACGAATGCCAATATCGGTGAGGCGATCGGGAATCGCTTCCAACACTTGTAAGGTGATGCCCCAATCCGTTGCTTCAACTGAGCTAAATCCCTGAACCACTGCACGGGAGAAGTTTTTGCAGCCCGTGAGTTGAGCGATGCGAACCGTTTTGGGATGCTCAAAGATCTGATGCTTAGAGTCATAGGCGATCGCTCTTCCCCCCGACATTACCATCAGCGTTTCACAAATGCGGTAAACCTCCTCCAGGTTATGGGTTACAAATAACGTGATGCCGCGATAGGTAGACAAGGTTTCCAGGAGTTGTCGCTCCATCTGGCTACGGAGATGCGTATCGAGCGCCGAAAAGGGTTCGTCTAGCAACAGCACTTCCGGTTCAGTTGCCAGTGCCCTTGCCAGTGCCACCCGCTGTTGTTGCCCTCCCGAAAGTTGATGGGGATAGCGATCGCCCAACCCCTGTATTTGCACCAGGGCAAGCTGTTGAGCGACTCGCTGTCGGCGCAGCGATTTTGGCAGATGCTGCAACCCAAAGGCAATATTTTGGGCAACCGTCATGTGGGGAAACAGCGCATAGTTTTGAAACACCAAGCTCACGTTTCGTTGGTGGCTGGGCAGGTTAATCTGCTGGTCAGAATCAAACAGCGATCGCCCATTCAAGACAATCCGCCCTTTCGTCGGCGTATCAACTCCCGCAATACAGCGGAGGGTCATGCTTTTACCCGAACCCGATCCACCGAGTATCCCTAAATTTTCTTGCTGTGTTGTAAAAGCTGTAGTGAGTTTAAAGTTCGATAATTGTTTTTCAATATCGACGAGCAATCCTGTCTGCGTATCGAGCAGTTGTGGTTTAGTCCAGTGCCCTAACTGAGCAGGCTGCGTGCGTTTTCCACCCCGATTCACTGGCTCATTTGCTTCTAGCAGCCCTGCTTGGGTTCGATGCCTCTTCTGTTCATATCGCTGCTGCCAGAGGTTCACAACCATGAGACTTGACAGCGAGAGGGTCATAATGGCGATCGCCCACAGCCAGGCTTCACTCATGTCTCCAGCTTCAACCGCAAAGTAGATTGCCATTGGCATTGTTTGCGTTTGACCAGGAATGTTGCCTGCTAGCATCAGCGTTGCCCCAAATTCTCCCAATGCCCGCGCAAACGCAAGTGTTACCCCTGCCACAAGTCCGGGAACAGCCAAGGGTAATAGAATCCGGCAAAAGACTCGTCTTTCGGAAGCACCCAGGGTTCTAGCCACTTGCAGTAAGCTACTGTCAATTTGTTCAAAGGCACCCAATGCCGTTTTATACATCAGGGGAAACGAAACCACTATTGCTGTGACAACAGCCGCATACCAGGTAAAGACAATCGTGAAGTTAAATGGCTGCATCAGTTGTCCTATCGGCCCGTTTCTGCCAAAGAGCAGCAGCAGTAGAAACCCAACCACGGTGGGCGGCAAAATCAGTGGAGCAATCAGAATGCCCTCAATCAGTGATTTCCAGCGACCGCGATAGCCCAACATCCAGTAAGCCGCAGCCGTGCCGATCAAGAAGGTGGCGATCGTTGCAAGTCCAGCCGTTTTGAGGGAAATCCAGAGGGGCGATAGATCAGTAGACATAGCCGCAAGCCTCATTGAGCAATTCCGAATCCAATTCCAAATCCGTATTTCTTGAAGATGTCTTGAGCGTGTCTACTGCTCAAAAATTGAACGTAAGCATGGGCAGACTAATGATACGTCTTTTCATAGGACTTGATTTGAAGAGTTTGTGTTGGTATGACTACTGATAATGAGATGATTTTTCTATAAATTAGAACCACAAAATTTGATTTCTAAACATCAATAATTAAGCGAAATTAGCTATGAAATACTGTGTATTATGAAGAGTAAGATGAATCTCTCTCGATTAAATCAGGAACTGAACATGGAAATTAGTGCGCGTAACGCTCTCAAAGGAACTGTCAAAGTAATTGAAGTTGGGGCTGTGAATACGGAAGTTGTTTTGGAAGTTGCAGCAGGTGTTGAAATTACTGCAATTATTACAAAAGCCTCAGCGGAGAGGTTGGGTTTAAGTGTTGGTAAGGAAGCCTATGCCGTTGTTAAAGCCAGTGATGTGATAGTGGCGATCGACTAAAGAAACAGATCTCCAACTTTCCCAGATCTCCAACTTTTTTAAGAAGTCGGAGATCTGCACGTCAACCTCTTTTACGAGCAACAATGTGAAAAATATGCCAGTGTTTTTCCTCACCGATCGCCGTTACTCCGGGATGCTCTTCTTCGTCTAGCCACTCAATTTCAAAGGGCTGTAGAAGTCCTTCAATTTGTTGGCGAGTGTGGTGAGTGTGATTGGGATAACGTGTCCAAGAGTCGCGATCGCCAAACAACTGTCCACAGAAACGTCCTCCTTTGTTGAGCGATGTCATGATGGTTTGCCATAAGTCTGGGAAACTTGCAGGTGGACAAAAGGTGAGGCAAAAGCTGGCATTGATCAGATCAACCGCAGGGGGTAGAGTCAATGTTTCAAAGCGCATTAGTTGAGTTTGAAGGCGTTGACCTTCGGTCAGCCGAAAACTATCGTGCTGAAGATCAAGACGATTGAGGAGGCGATCGAATGCCTTCTGTTCCCCGTCAATGGCTAAAACGTGCCAGCCTCGACGCAACAGTTCCACTGTATCGCGTCCATCGCCACAGCCGAGATCTACTGCCAATCGAGGGCAATCTAACGATGGCTCGGCATCAAACTTTGCCAACGCTTTCAGTAACGTTTCGCGGGGTGGGCGACCTTCTACCGCCTGGTAGTAGGCATCCCAGTTATGGTTCAGAGAAGACGAGTGCGTTGGCTGGTTCATCATTAGGAGATATTAGGCGATCGCTAATTCTGCATGAGTTTGACAATTTTTGGGACAAACTCTAGCACAAGCTTCACAGCCAATGCAATTGTCTGAATTGGCGATCGTCATCACCTTCCGTTCAATTTCGTCATCTTCTTCGTTGTCTACAAACTCACCCTCTTCATTCAGTGCCCGCAATTCCATCACCCCACGTCCGCAGGTTTTTAGGCATCTACCGCAACCGATGCACCGAGCAAAATCGATCGCTTGTAGAAATTTGGGTGTCCAGACTTTGCCGCCGAATGTTAACCCTGTAAATGTTGTCATGATCCGTGTCCTCTTTAGATTTAGTGATAGCTTGAATGGTGTCTACACCAGTGCTTTGTAATTTTTGACGCGATCGCCTGCTGCAACACCCAAAATTTTCGCGAGCCAAGGGGGAGGAGAGGTGGCGATCGCCTGCTGCAATTCGCTTAGAGAGTGTTTGTAAATAAGAATTACGAAAGTTTTTACTCATCGTCAAAAAGCGATATCAGAGATCAAGATGTGCATGAGGTTAAGAACATGGGTCAACTGAAAACCTACACCAGCGATTAACCGATGCGGAATGGGAAAGGATTGAGCCTTTATTGCCAGAAGAGAAACTGGTTGGACGCTTACGAGAAGTGGATTTGCGAGAGATACTCAATGCGATCTTTTATCGCGCCGACAA
>JAAUSF010000218.1 GCA_012033255.1 Cyanobacteria bacterium RU_5_0 | reverse complement strand
AAGAATCTACCAATTCGTAGGATGGGCAAAGGGTCTTACCCGTGCCCATCGTCAGCCAGAATCATGGATGGGCACGGATGCCTTTGCCCATCCTACGCAGGTATTTTATCTGTCGGAAATCTCCTTAGTAGATAGACGGGTAACCATCATCGCCTGAGGAATGGAAACATCAAACATCCTCCTGGATATCTCACTATAGCTAGCCAACAAAGCCAGAAACCTACTGGATTCCTTCACCATTTCCCGGCAACACCCGCAGAGAACCCAGTAATTTTACTGAAGCCCTAATTAAGAAATCCAATCCTTCATCCTTCTCTTATCTCTGCCGATCGTGCCTGAATTTCCTGGATCGAGAATACGGCTTGAAAGTCTAAATTTTGTTGTTCATAAAGTTCGGCTCCGCCTTGATGTCGATCGACTAGCGCAATGATTTGAGTAACGCTATATCCAGCTTGTCGCAATCGCTCTACTGCTTTAAGAGCCGATTGTCCCGTTGTCACTACATCTTCCAAAACGACGACAGGTGTATTTGGGGGAAGCATCAAACCTTCAATATAGGCTTGGGTGCCGTGCCCTTTGGCTTCTTTCCGCACAATCAAGGGAGTAATCGATCGTCCTTCGTAGGTCGCGACAACACTGGTTGCCGTCACGATCGGATCAGCACCTAATGTTAAGCCTGCGACAGCTTGAATAGTTGGCGGCAGCAGAGAGACAATGATTCGACCAACCGCAGTTCCTCCCAACGGATGCAGCGTCACTTGCTTGCCATTGATGTAATACGTGCTGCGTTGTCCTGACGACAAAACAAACTCGCCTTCCTGATAAGCCACTTGACAAAATAAATCGAGTAAATAGTGACGAAGGGCGGGTCGATCGGCTTGAACAACGAAAGAGAATAGCTCAATTTGGGCTGAAGTTTGATGCGTCATCGGTAATAGAAAAAAGGGTCGAGTTAATAAAATTACGCTAATTTTTGTTCTATTTCTGATCATAGAACTTATGATGAATAAGAGCCGCAAAATCAGATCAATTTTCTTAATGGATAGGGGTTGTGGTTCAGCGAAAATTTCTACCAGACGGCATTCTTAATTGCAAGATGGTATTGAAGTATATGTCAACAAAGTGGCAATAAAGCTGAGGTTTGTGAGGATAAATTGATTATGGGCGTGAGGTTAATGAACATGGAATTTGGGAAATTGTTTGGTGGAATGGGGATATTGGTCTCTGCGATCGTCTTTGCTGGATTTCTCACAGAGGTAGCCATCGCTCAACCTGATGTTGTGGTGACGGAGGATGGAGATGTAATTGAACTTCAACCAATTCCCGAAGAGTTTGAAGATGCCTTCTTCTCGCATGACGAAGATTTCTACGAAAATCATCGATTTCCCCGCAATATTGCCTGGTATATCGGATTTTTCTTTCCCGAAAACGAAATTTCTAGCGATGCAGAAGCCGTCAATGAGCTTTATCGGGAGTTGCTAGAGGTGCAGAATACCAGTGACATCACAATTCGCGTGGTTGATTATCCCAGTCCGTTCACAGGCTCTCTAGCGACCACTCCGTTGTATGTTGAGGAACCCATTCCGCCTGCGCCTGCACCCGTCTACAGGGCACCAAGAGAGGAACCCATTACCCCTTCTGAACCGCGTGAAACGACTCCCGTCCCTGCGTTGTGGTAGGGAAACAGCGATTTGCGATCGTCCTCCTTAAAATTCCCCTAGCATCCATTCAGACGCTCGTTCCCCTAAGTCAATGGGGATGTTGACAGCTTTACCCAAACGAGGACGATCGCGAGTCTGTTCGATAAATCCTTGAACTTGCGCCGTTCCGCCCCACGCGCTGACGTAGCTGGCGATCATATCCAAATGAGCTAGATATTCAGCTTCGCTCAGGGGAAAGGAGGCTTGTTCTAGATACTTCCACATCACCTGAAGAAACACTTTGCCTTGCGTTCGTCGTAACTGGACATCGTAAGAGTGTCCCCACTTTGTTAGTAGTAGTTGGTGTAACTCTTCTCCAGTCATGCTTCCCTCAGCCTGAATGCAATCCTTCTTCACGAAGGCATCTTCCTCTAAACGTTAGCTTACGCTGACAACTTTGAGAAGAACGCTAGAAGTTGCAAATTTTAGAAATGAAATTTTAGAAATGAGAGGGTAGAAGAATTGCTTTTCAAGAGTGCCTTGAGTAAGGTGATAGCAAACACAAGTGTTGAATGAGTAGAACAGTTTGGCTGAGGCTTCAATGGAAATCTGGCAGCAGTTAAGCCAACAGCGCGTTAAACACATTGTCAGCAGTTATCAATTGGGCGGTGATGAAGCAAACCAATTTGATAACTATCTAGCGGAGTTGTTGCACGGTTATCCTTGTCCGCTGATTGAACTGGCATTGATCGAAACGCTGATTGACAACTGGTTATCGGTGCCCCTGATTAGGGGAATTGAATTCCTATCACAGGCACACAATAAGCTGAAAACCTGGGAGACGCAACCGATCGTTAGCACCATTACACCCGAACAATTCCAGCAGATTTCTGGACTTGACCCCACGCCCATCTTTGGTTCGGCTGAAATTCCACCGACTTGTCCGATCGTTCGTCCAAGCTAAAGGAAAGGATGAAGGATGAGGGATGGGTTGTTTAGGGTTTTCCCTGAATTGTTTTGGCGATCGTGATTAAGCCGTATACGGAAATATGATGCTGTTGTAGGGTTTCGATCGCCGCTTTGGCGGTTGCTCCGGTGGTGTAGATATCGTCAAGGAGCAAGATGGCTCTAGAGGGACGACGGTGGTAAAAGGCGTCGCCCAGTTGAAAGGCGTCTTTCAAGTTTTGTTGGCGTTGAGCTGAGGAAAGACCAAACTGGGCTTCTGTCGCCCGAATTCGAGCTAGACCCTGGCATTGAAGCGGTAAGCCTGTCACTTCACAAAAGGATTTTGCTAAAAGCTCTGCCTGATTGAAGCCCCGTTTCTTCTGTTTGTCAGGGTGCATTGGAATTGGCACAACGGTGAGAGATTTGGTAGCTATTTGGGGGGTGGCTAACCAGGCTTGGGCAAGCCAATGTCCGAGTGGTCGAGCAAGCTGAGGTTGGTTATCGTATTTAAGGGAGGCGATCGATCGCTTTAATGCCCCACCATATTTTCCCCAAACAAATAGAGGCAAGGGTTCCTGCCAAAAGACTTGACGGTCTACCAGTTGGCAATGTTGGATCTGTCTTTGGCAATCCAGGCAGAGGGGTTGATGGGTCGATCGCTGACATAACGGGCATCTAGATTCGATAAATAAATTTAATAAATCAGTGAACTTCTCTGTCCAATGTCCCATCGTTTTCAACCTCAAGTGCTATCAGCCCAAAGCTTTCAGTCGTTTGATCCGAAATTTTAAATCATGCAACTAATACTGGACATCAGCCTAATCTGGGCGGCTAAAATAGCATGTACAAATCTATAGTTCCGCTTTCCTCGGTGGGACTTAACTATGTTTCAGTAACGTTACGGTCAATTTCAGTTTGTCTCTATCTGTAAACTCAGAGACATGATTCGCTCTGATATTCGATTTAACAAGGAATTACTAAATCTCAACTGCCCATGCCTCCTCTGACCAAACCAAACCGAGACTTACCAACGATCAACGAACGGATTCGATTTCCGAAAATTAGGGTGATTGATACTGACGGCAGCCAGTTGGGGATTTTGACTCCCCGTGAAGCCCTAAGGATGGCTGAAGAAAAGGAACTGGATCTGGTGCTTGTTAGCGATAAAGCTGATCCGCCTGTCTGCCGAATCATGGACTACGGTAAGTTCAAATTTGAGCAGGAAAAGAAAGCGCGGGAAGCTCGCAAGAAGCAGCATACTTCCGACGTGAAAGAAGTGAAGATGCGCTACAAAATCGAAGAGCATGACTACCAGGTCTGCATTAACCGCGCCGAAAAGTTCCTTAAAGCGGGAGATAAGGTGAAAGCCACGATCATGTTTCGAGGTCGGGAAATCCAGCATAGTGACTTGGCTGAGAGCTTGCTGATGCGGATGTTAAATGACCTGCAAGAGTTGGCTGAAGTTCAGCAGGCTCCTAAGAAAGAAGGGCGGAACATGATGATGCTGCTGGCTCCTAAAAAATAGGGTTGAATTCTCAAACTCGGTAATCTTTGCTGTAGAGGCGTTGTATAGAATGTCTCTACAGTTTTGCACTTATAGCTGTTGCCTAAAGGTTAGGACATCGGGATTATAGAGGGTGTGGAACTTCGCCCCCAGCCAGGGGTTCCACCACCTCTGCACCCCGTCCTAACCCAAGTGGCTGTCGCTATAAGTAACAAAACATCGCAAGAGATGGTTGTCAGGATTACAGGGTATGTTTAATGGTAAGCGATAGGTAAGCATTGCTACATGAGGCTGCATGAGACAGGACGGGGAGCCATCCAATAGAGTACGCAACAAACGCAGTAGTTCACAGGGTTGGTTACGATGGCTTAATCTTCGCCCAGAGGAAAGCGAACGTACTTTTTTGATGTTTGCATTTTATACCCTGACTTCCGTTGGGATTCTCTGGTTAGAGGTCAGTGTTGCGGCGCTGTTTTTGGGAGAGTATGGAGCAGATTTTCTCCCTTGGATTTATATTGCGAGTGCTGGCATTGGTGCAGGCTTAGGATTTATCTATTCCTGGATGCAAAAAATGATGCCGTTGCATCGGGTGATTGTCCTGACTTCTGTCCTGATGGCGGTGCCGTTGCTGCTGTTTTGGTTAGGGCTGAGTCCCGCTCTAATGACGGCTTATACGGTCTTCCTGATGCGGTTGTGGCTGGAGGCAATCTATGTCATCAATGAACTCAATATTTCGATCACCGCTAACCAACTTTTCACGATTCGCGAAATTAAGCGCACTTATCCGCTGATTAGTAGTGGCGTTCTGGCAGCAGACGTGCTAAGTGGTTTTTCTCTCCCGCTTCTACGAGGGTTGATCGGGCTACAAAATGTGATTCTGATGGCTTGCCTGATGCTGTTAGTGGGGGCAGGCATTTTGTTTTATCTGACGAGAGTCTACCGTCAGTTTTTCCCAGATTCGTCTCGCTGGCGATCGCCAGAAGAAAAACGACAAGACTTTACTGCCAAACGGCTTCGAGGCCCCCAACGACAATATGTCATCTTGATCCTGGCTTTCTTCGTGATGGTGCAAGTTCTAGCTGTGCTGCTCGATTTCCAGTATTTCAGCCAACTGGAACAAAGCTTGAACGTTCGTGTTGAAAAAATCGCCGATTTCTTGGCTCTGTTCAGCGCCATCCTGGGCATTTTCGAGCTAGGAATGCAGTGGTTTTTGTCTGGTCGAATTATTGAGCGAGTTGGGGTCTTTGTGATCGCTGTTCTGCCGCCGATGTTGCTCGTTGGACTGAGTACGCTAACGCTAACGGGAGTCATGAGTCTCTTCATCGGCGTGATCATCCTTAAATTTGTGGATGAACTTCTGCGCTATACGCTGCTTGCTAGCACGGGTCCTGTGTTATTCCAGGCGATTCCAGAGGCGAATCGCAGCCGAATTCAGTCGATCGTGCGCGGAATTGCTGAACCGCTTTCATCCGGCTTAACCGGAGTCGCGATGTTGCTGACGGTTTGGCTATTTCAGTACTTTTTTGGCAGCCAGGCGGAAGCGATTCAGCAAATGGAGAGCCTGGTGTTTTTGGTTTATACCGCTCTATTTTCGTTGCTTTGGCTACTGGCAGTCTGGAATTTGCGATCGAAATATCTTGAAGTATTAGTGTCAACCGCCGATCGAGGACAACTGAGTCTCTTAAACATCGATCTATCTGCGTTAAAGCGAAGTGTGGTCGAACGACTGAACCGCTCCAATATCGAGGTGGAACAGCGATCGTGCATTGAACTGCTGATGGAAATTGATCCCCGCAGCGTCGGAGAGTTGCTGTCGCCTCTGCTGCCGAGTTTACCACCCGTCTCACAACAGCAAAGCTTGGAGGCAATGCTAGATTACCCCAACCCTGAATACCTGGAACGAGTGCAATCGCTTCTGGATCATTCGTTGTCACCCGATGTTTTGGCGTTGGCACTCCGCTATCTCTGGCTCACCGATCCCAATCCTGATATCAACCAACTGCGTCCTTACTTAAAACCAGAGATTGACCCTGTTGTCCGGAGTACAGCGGCTTCATTGATGTTGCGACGAGGCGATCCGATGCAGAAGGCGGAAGCAACAGAAATTCTGCGACGGATGCTAATTAGCAAACGAGAACGGGAACGGGTGATGGGGTGTCGGGCATTAGGTGAGGCAGACTATCTGCAATCCCTACGGCTTCACATCAAACCGTTGTTGCAAGATGAATCGCTGCGGGTACGCTGTGCCATGCTGGAGGCGATCGCGTCTACGCATCTGGAAGAATATTACCCTTCACTGTTACGCGGGTTATCCTACAAATCAACTCGTGAAGCCGCTAGAGGGGCACTGATTCGCCTGGGAGATGAATCACTTCCTCTGTTACTCGAACTGGCAGAAGATCCTTATAAACCTGATGGAATCCGCGCTCAAGCCTGGATCGCGATCGGTCAAATTGGCACGATCGAGGCACTCGACATTCTGATCGCCCGTCTACTCACCACGTGGGGATCAGTACGACGCACATTGTTGCGGGTTCTACTCAAGTTGCCCGATGAAATCGGTGTAGAGGAGGTTGCTGATAGTTTGGGTCGCGATGGCATTGAAAAATTAATGAATCAAGAACTGAAATTTTTGGCTCACCTCTATGCCAGTTTGATCGATCTCGCGTCAGATCAACTGGCTGGAGAAGCGGCAGATTTGCTGCGTCGATCGTTGCGCGATTCTGAAGCAGATGCCATCGATCGCTTATTCCTGTTGATGCGTTTTCTCTACGATCCCAACAAAATTCAAGCGGCTGCCCTCAGCATTGAATCCGACTCCCGCGATATCGTAGCGAGAGGGCTAGAAATCCTGGATAACACTCTCGACGTTACTCACAAAGCCACCCTGCTGAATATCCTCGATCGCCAATCTGACTCCGAAAACTCCAACATCTCTCTGACTTCCACCCCTATAAGCCGATGCGCCCCAGTGAACGCTTGCGCTACCTCCTTGAACTCCGCCACTTCCTCTCAGACTGGACGTCGCCTGCTGTTTTCACCTC
>JAAUSF010000217.1 GCA_012033255.1 Cyanobacteria bacterium RU_5_0 | reverse complement strand
TAATCAAACGGAGCACAAAACTATGTGTGGCGTAAATCTGTTGGCAGACTCCGCTCCTCCGTCTGCCGTCGCTATCCCTCCCCCACCTGCAAGCGAGGATGGGGGAATCCCACGAGGTTTTGTTGAAGCAGCCTCACTGAATTAATCCAAGATGACAAACTCGCTAAGGGCATCGACTGAAGGATTGGCGATCGTCGATCGGGCACGCCAGCGTCGGGGCTGGACAAAAACCAGCACGGCTCGTTGGTGGCAAGATGCTCATACTTCTAGGGCTACCTTACGTCGGTTTTGGCGAAGCGAACGAATTCAGCAGGAAATTTTCATTGCGATTTGTCAAGTGGTTGGTATCGATGATTGGCAGGCGATCGCGGCTCCTGCCGAACACTCAGACCCCATCCCAGATCCTTCGTCTACTCCCCAACTCGACTGGGACGACGCTCCCGATCTCAACCAGTTTTATGGACGCCATCAAGAATTAGCTCAACTAGAGCAATGGATGCTCAGCGATCGCTGTAAATTAATTGCAATCATTGGCATAGCCGGAATCGGCAAAACAGCATTAGCTTTGGCGTTAACCGATCGCACCCAGTCTGTTTTTGAGTGGATCATTTGGCGATCGTTTCACACGGCTCCCTCGCTGCTTCAACTTTTAGATAGCCTCTTGCATACCTTCTCCGCTTACCAAACCACTGACATCGCCAGAGACATTCCCCAAGGCATCGTTCAGCTAATGCATCACCTGCGGCAATACCGTTGTTTACTCATCCTGGATGGATTGGATGCTGTCTTGCCACCTCAGCCAAATCACGACGATTACACGATGTTCTTGCAGCGATTGAGCCACGATCGTCATCAAAGTTGCCTTTTAATCACAAGCCGCGAGAAACCGCAGGTTATTGAAGCCGTCGAAATGAATCGATCGATTCGCTGCCTGACATTGGTAGGTTTAAGGGATACTGAGGCGTTGCAATTCCTTCAAACGAGCGGACAAACGAACGAAAGGGCACTAACTGCCTTAAATCGGCTCTATCAGGGCAATCCTTTAGCATTGATGCTAGTCATGCCATTGATTCAGTCTGTTTTTGGTGGGAATGTGTCAGCATTCTTAGAACAAGATGCGGTTGTAGTAGACAATCGTTTCCGCAGCCTCATAAAGCAGCAACTCGATCGCTTATCTGATTTGGAGCGAGACATTGCTTATTGGCTAGCCATCTGGCAAGAACCCATTTCATTTTGCCGCTTGCAAACTCACCTTCTCGCCTCACCTGACCCCGTCATGCTGCTAGAGGGAATAGCAGGCTTGGAACGACGATCGCTCTTGGAAAAGCGATTTAACTCCGATCAGCCCTCGTTTACGCTACAGCCTCTTGTGATGAAAATCATAACTGATGAGTTGGTTGAGCAGGGAACGCAAGAAATTATTCAGGTCATCCAAAGCAGTGAGATTCATCACTTCAAGGTCATCAGAACACACTGGCTCCTACGACCAGGGACAGATGACATTGCAGGCGATCGGATTCTCAATCAACTGCAAGACAAACTCTGGCGCATCTCTAGAAACACGCTCCCCCAAGCTCTTTGGCAGATTCTCTCTCTCCTCAATGTACATCCTCCTCTCACAATTGGTTACGCAAGTTGCAATGTGACAGCGTTGCTTAAGCAATTAGACTTGGATCGGGAATAGCAATGAGGGGGGATGGGGAACTTGGGGGAATCGAATTCAAAGTCACCCAATTCTGGGGGGTTTAGGGGGCGAATGCAGGACGTTTGATACTTTTAAAACATCCTCTTATACTAAGAGAGTAATGCTTCAACAAAAATTAATGCAACGAAAGTTGATAAGGAACTCATCCACATTACCCCTAGATTCGATCGCCGTAGGTTTTCATGCCCTTTCTGAACCGTTGCGAATAAACATTTTGGATTTGCTGCGAACGAAAGAGCTTTGTGTCTGTGATCTCTGCGAAGCCCTGGAAGCCTCCCAATCGAAACTCTCGTTCCATCTCAAAGTTTTAAAGGAAGCCGAACTTGTTCGCTCTCGTCAAGAAGGACGCTGGATTTACTATAGCCTCAACTTGCCGCAGTTTGTTTTATTAGAGCAGTACTTATCAGAATATCGTCGGTTCAGCCCGATCGTTCCAGCTTATTCTTGCGAAGAATAGGGGACTATAGTGGGTTTCTGCATCCAATAACCAAAATTGTACGGGCACGGCATGTCGTGCCCCTTTGGCATATCGCATTTAATAAATTTTATTGCATTATATAATCTTGTTGGCTGCTTGACTTGACATACCAATTTAACTTGATGTATCAATATTTTTGAGTCTAGTATGGATATAACTCTTCAACATGGTTTTTGCCCATCCTTCACACAACGGAGGCTTATGATCTTTGGAATCAGAGAAGCATCTAAAGTTTCGCTCTCGCTAGTTGTCGTGGCATCACTACTGTCCGCTTGTAGTAAACCAACTCAACCGACTAGCACGACATCCAATCAACTTCCTGCCATTACGAATGAAATCGTTGAAATTGATGGTTCCAGCACTGTTTATCCGATTACGGAAGCCGTGGTGAACGAATTCAAGCAAACCCAACCTGATATTCAAGTACAATCTGCTTTTTCCGGAACAGGGGGTGGATTTGAGAAGTTTTGTGCAGGACAAACTGACATCAATGGCGCATCACGTCCGATCTCTACACAGGAAATTGAAACATGTCGGAATGCAGGGGTGCGATATATTGAGTTGCCGATCGCATTTGACGCTTTGACGATAGTAGTGCATCCTCAGAATTCATGGGCGCAAGATATCACAGTAGAAGAACTGAAAAAACTTTGGGAGCCAGCCGCACAAGGGCAGATCAAAACCTGGAATCAAGTTCGTCCTGATTGGTCTAATCAACCCATTAATCTGTATGGCGCAGGAACAGATTCTGGAACTTACGATTATTTTGCAGAAGTGATTGTAGAAAGTGAGAACACCCGCAGCGACTATACAGGTAGCGAAGATGATACCGTTTTGGTGCAGGGCATTGCCAACGATCCGAATGCGCTAGGCTATTTTGGTTTGTCTTACTATGAACAAAATCAGGATAAGCTCAAAGCCTTGCCTGTCAATGGCGGTAACGGAGCCATCTTACCATCCCGTGAGACGGTAGAGAGCGCAATGTATCAGCCTCTATCGCGTCCGTTGTTTATCTATGTCAACATTCAATCGGCTCAGCAATATCCAGAATTAAAAGAATTTGTGGATTTCTATTTGAAACATGGGGCACGGATTTCTGAAAGTGTTGGCTATGTTCCTTTGCCTGCTGAAGCCTACGAGATTGGTCAGGTGCATCTCTATAAAGGTGAAGTTGGCACCGCTTACGATGGAAAACCACAGCCAAACCTGACCATTCGCGAAGTACTTCAGAAAGAGCAAACTCTCTGAGGAACGTGAATTCGATTTTGTGTCTTTGTGTCTTTGTGTCTTTGTGGTTAGAGCCGAGTTCAACTACTCGAAGTTAGGAAACTGGGTGAAGGGCTTAAAAAGATTTACATCATCAGAAGCGATCGCTGAATTCATCGGCACATTCATTCTTGTATTCGCAGGAACGGGTGCTGTGATGGTTAACCAGATCAGCAATGGGGCTGTCACTCATTTAGGAATCAGCTTTGTATTTGGGGCAGTTGTCGCTGCTTTAATTTATTCACTGGGACACATCAGCGGCGCACACTTTAATCCGGCAGTCACCTTAGCTTTTTTCACGAGTGGGTTCTTCTCTCGCTATAATGTGTTCCCTTATATTGTGGCTCAATGTGTTGGTGCAATTTCGGCTTCTGCTATGTTGTTGCTCTCACTAGGACGAATCGGAAATTTGGGTGCAACGTTACCGTTAAATGATAATTGGTTACAATCATTCGTTTTAGAAATCATTCTTACGTTCATCTTGATGTTCGCTATTTTTGGATCTGGGTTAGATCGGCGTGCCCCAATTGGATTTGCAGGAATGGCGATCGGTTTAACAGTTGGTTTAGAAGCCGCATTCATGGGACCAATTACCGGAGCAAGTATGAATCCGGCACGTTCTTTGGGACCCGCGTTTGTGGGCGCAATCTGGCAGCATCATTGGCTATATTGGATTGCCCCAATTTTAGGAGCGCAATTAGCGGTTTTAGTATACCGCTATCTGTCTAATGGATTTCGCGATCTCAAATCTTGAATCTTATATCAACTATCGTTAATTAGGAGATTATGCCCACCCTACGGAATTTCTGTTGAATGGAGTATTCAGGAGATCAACCATGAAAAAAGTGATGTTTGTATGCAAGAAAAACTCTGCGCGTTCCCAAATGGCGGAGGGATTTGCCAAAACTCTGGGATCTGGCAAGATCGAAGTCACCAGTTCTGGATTGGAAGCGAGTCACGTTAGACCCGAAGCGATCGCCACCATGAAAGAAGTCGGCATTGATATTACCGATCAATACTCCAAACCCCTCAGTGACTTTAACGCCGAAGATTATGATGTGGTAATTTCTTTATGCGGTTGCGGCGTGAATTTGCCACCGGAATGGGTGACTCGTGAGGTATTTGAAGATTGGCAATTGGACGATCCAGCAGAACAACCCAAAATCTTTCCCAGAGTGCGTGGTGAAGTGAAAGAACGAGTCGAAAAATTAGTCCAGGCCCTCAGTGCAGAACCAGAAGCGATCGCTTAACTCTGGTGGGTAGGCATCCAAAAATTGGATCGATATGAGATGGTTGCCTCTCAAGCATCGATCTTCCAGTCATCGACCTGAGACAAGGTGTGAATGAATGCTCAATCTCAAAGAACTCCGGTTGACGAGAGCTACTGAAGCTGACTTACCCTGGATGCAGCAATTACTCCAAGAGAACCAGCTACCTGACTCTGATCTGCCTGCCGTTGTGAATGATTTGATGCTGGCCTATCAAGATTCGGAACTAATTGGTATAGCCGGAATTGAGCCATATCCACCCTATGGATTATTGCGATCGTTTGTGATTACACTCTCCTTTCGAGGTCAGGGATACGGAAGACTGTTGTATAACCACTTAATTGCTCATGCAAGCTGGACGGGAATTCGGGAACTATACTTGCTCACAACCACTGCTGAATCTTTTTTCCTAAAAATGGGATTCGATCGAGTTGAACGACAGACTGTTCCATTAGCCATTCAGAATACTCGTGAGTTCAGTGAGTTGTGCCCGTCGATCGCCATCTGCATGAAGCGTGATGCCCTATCATTATTTTCGTAGGATGTACTCAATAATGCACCATTTCATAATCTAAGCAAAAATTAGCCGTGTTTTCAGGATCAGGCGTAGATGGAATGACTGCTTTGGGGTATCGTTATGCGTGATGATTTCGGACAGCTAAAGCAATGCGTTTGTGGCGATCGTTCCCTCAACTCCTGATCCGTTTCCTATTGGGACTCTGTTTGTCTCTAATCTTAAATGCCTGTCAATTGGTTCAACCGCCTGCTCCGGTTGCAGTTGAAACTCCTGGGACTCCTACTCCTGAAACAGTAGTTCAAGCTCCCTCACCGACTCCGTTGTCGCCAGAGACTCAGGCGATCGTAGACAGTGTACCGAACGGATTGTTTGACCCACCTCGCGGAGATGTGAGGTTCGTTGTGATCAGTGATCTCAATGGCGTCTATGGGTCAACAGACTACGATCCAGAAGTCGATAAAGGGGTGGCACTGATTCCATTTTGGCATCCTGATATGGTTGTGTGCAGTGGTGATATGGTTGCCGGACAAGATCCCACCCTGTCCGAAGAGCAGCTTCGCGCCATGTGGGCAGCGTTTGATGATCATGTAGCGGCTCCCCTGCGTCAGGCAAATCTTCCCTATGGCTTTACGATCGGGAATCACGATGCCTCTGGTGCGCTGGGCGTAGGAGGAAGTTTTTTATTCGATCGAGAGCGCAACGTGGCAACTGAATACTGGCAAGATCCAGCCCATGATCCGGGGATTGTATTTGTCGATCGCTTTGAATTTCCCTTCTACTACACGTTTAAGTATAACGACATCTTTTTCTTAGCCTGGGACGGTTCCGCTAGTCATATTCCGCAGGAAAAGCTGGCTTGGGTAGAACAAGCCTTGGCTAGTGAAGAAGCTCAGTCTGCTAAGCTGCGAATTCTCCTCGGACATTTGCCCTTATATGCCGTGGCGATCGGTCGGAATGAGCCTGCCGAAGTGATGGAAAATGCTGATACACTACGGGAAATGCTGGAGCGATACAATGTTCACACTTACATCAGTGGACATCATCACGCCTACTATCCGGCTCATAAGGGCGAGTTACAACTCCTCCACATGGGCATTCTTGGTTCCGGTCCTCGTCCCCTGATTGATAGCCAATCTCCTCCCCGGAAAGCTCTTACCGTCTTAGATATCAAGTTTGATTCTCCAGAATTAACTACTTACACAACCTATGACATCCAAACGCTAGAGCTAATTGAATACGACGAACTTCCTCGCTTCTTGACAGGTCACAACGGGATGGTCATGCGTCGAGATATTGATGAGCTAACGGCTGAAGAGCGATCGGTTTGTACGGGTCGGCTCAATGCTGAATTATGTATTGCATCCACGATCGCACCAATCATGCTTCAATCTTAATCGTGAGAACATTGATATGCGATGAAACTCAATCCTTTTGTAAAACGATTTAGTCGCCCTCGTATTGGCATTTCACTCCTGATTGTTATTGCATTTTTAATTCTTTTTTTATCTAGCGCAGCTGCTTTTTCGCAGCCTGCAACTATTACCTTTCTGATGATTTCTGCGGAGGCGGATAAGCTGCAAATTCTGGTCGATGCATTTGAAGAAAAGCATCCAGACATTCATCTCAATGTGGTTCTTGGACCTCCAAGCATCCTGAAGAAGCGTGGCGCGTCATTGAGTTTTTCACCAGTGAAGATGCTCAGCGTCAATTTGTCTTGGCGCATGGCTATGTCCCCACGCGACGATCGCTCTTCACTGATCCACAAATATTGCAGAAATACCCCCACTATCAGGAACTCCTTAGGATCGTGGATTAAATAACCTGTAATTCTGGCTTTGCCGTGTAATTCCACTGAGGCAAGAATTCATCAAAGACAATTTTCATGTTGGCTTTGAATCCTTCCGCCACTTTTCGCCCTGTTTGAT
>JAAUSF010000216.1 GCA_012033255.1 Cyanobacteria bacterium RU_5_0 | reverse complement strand
GATCAGTTCTGCGGATTGCAGCATATCAAGCAGAAATTGAAGATCCCGTTGCATAAATCACCTGGGCAGAAGAAAGAATTTCGTGACGGCGTAAGTAGTTGCGGCTAGTTTCAATGCCCTCACGGGTAATCAAGTCAACATCTCGATCTAAAACAGTTTTTAGCTCTGTCTCCATCTGATCTAGGGTACGGAAGGTAGGGTGAGCATCTGGGTGAAATTGCACCATCACATCAATATCGCTATCGGGGCGAAAGTCGTCGCGCAGGACGGAGCCAAAGAGAGCAAATTCTGTCACCTGCCATTTGTGACAGAACTCAGCAATTTTTTCCATCGGTAGCTCGATCGCCGTAATTGTCATGTCAGTTCTACCCCCAAGGCTTCTGGTTGCTCATTGATCCAAGTCGTTGTCGTCGCGTCATCGGTTTGGATCGCCCGTTCTACTGCTGTTTTAGCAATTTCTAGCAGCCCCTCGTAGTAGGTTAGGTTGAAGCATGTAGCTTGCTTCCCGTAGGATAACCCAACACCCATCACTCCTTACCCATGCCATCTAATCCCTCAATCTTTCCCTCCGCTCCCCAATCTTTTGCATACAACTCCTATCGTACTGCTCGGTGAAAACTCGAATACATGCAATCCCTTGGGCGCTTTCACTACTCCATGACTCACTGGGTTGTAGTGAATGTACTCCACGTGACACATAAAATCAATTTTATCAACTAGCTGATGTTACCGAAGGACGGGCAAGGTTAGCTAGAAATGAACAATAGAGATTGAAAAGCTCGGAATGTTGGATTTACTGTTGGTCAACTCAAGCTACAGCGAGGGGCGATCGTACTTTGGCGGTTCAAGCGATCGGTAGCAAAAGGGCATTTACAATGCAGTGCGATCGGATACGAATTAGATGCAGAGAAATCTTGCTAAGCTCTTGCCTAATTCATGCCACAAGAATTGCTGATGTTGCGATTCCAGCATCGTCAAGGGTAGTTGTAATAGATTGATATTCCGACTAATGTTGTACCAAGCAGAGAGAGAATTGCTCGGGTTATATTCCCTCTGTTGAGTAAGCCACGAAGCCTAACCAGTTCTGTTTGATCATTGATATTCGCTGCGAGTAATTGCGTATATAAAGGTTCATTAATCAATCTTGATGATGCAAAGGAACCTAAGATGTATAGCAATGCTCCAATGATAAAAAACCAGTTTCTAAAACCATAAATCAGATATGCTGCAAATATTAGAATCGGGATTAGCACAATCATGCTAATCATAATTGATTTTCTTCCATTTACGATAATCTTTGAAAAGACGGCATAATACTGTTCTTCTGTTAATGCATTAAATGTTGCTCGAAGAACGGTAGAAAGAAATAGGGCAACCCCAGCAAACAGAGCGGAAAGAATTAAAAACGAAATCTTAAAAAGTAGTTCCATTGATAACTCCTTAAGGTATTCCTTGTGCAGGCACTCATTAGGTTACAGATTCCGGCAACACAACAGGTTTTCGTATGACCGATACCCCCATTGCAATCAGCCCCAGATTTCTGACTGAACTCCCTAGCTTTGCAATCACGGTTTACATGATCCCCTGCGATCGCAGAACTTCGGTCCACTCACCAGAACCACGATGAGTGCTGCCATCCAGTTCACGGCAGCTAACCACCACCACGCCCTAATATAGTCTGAGCCTGAGAATAGTTGAAAGACGTTGAGTCCTCCGCCTCCCATGGTATTTGCTGCCGTGTGGTACACCATAGCCAGTAACGCGCTTCCATCAGTGTTGTAATACACCCAATTCGTCACAACTGCTGAAGCGATCGCGGTGATCAGGTAGGGTGCTGCGAGGGTGCGATCGCTTAAAGTAATCGGCACATGCCAGCCGGCGATAAGCACTGCAAGAATTAGGGTATTGCTAAGTAGCGATCGCTCGGCGGGAAATTGGGGTAGGGCATATCCACGCCAGCCCGTTTCCTCTAGCAGTGGAGCATCAAATAGGGCTAAGGGAAACAAGAAGAAGAAACTGTACCAAGGGCCGATCTGGGTCGTTGTAGACATATTCGCGTCCATTAGGAGGTTAAGCGCTACTGCGGTCAGGGAGATCGCAGTCGGAACGGTCAGCGCCACGATGTACCACCTGAGTCCGACCCGCCAGTATAGACAACGACGCAAAAGATCCTTCAGCCCAGTTTTGCCCAGGGTAGCGCTCGCCACGATCAGTGCCGCGAACCATGGACCCCAGGGAAAAAGGAAGGAACTAGATAAAATCGCATAGCTACCCCACGAGAAGCCGTAGGCCAAACCAAAAAAGGTGATGAGTGGGAAGCGCTTGACGAACGCAGCGATCGAGGTCATGGTTGTCTCATAAATCTAGAAACTTTTCGGACTCAACCAACCAAATTGATACGATCGGTGTGCAAGCGGCTTGTTCGACTGCGACAGCGTTAGTATAGCCAGCTTCGATACTCTGAATTCGCGTCTTTCATCTCCCCGTACAGCCATACCATGCGATCGAGATACCACAACTTACCAAGCGTCACCAAGGTGTAACCCAAAACTACACCCCAAATACTGAGTACTACTAATCCCCAAATCACCAAGATTCCACCTATCGCAGCGATCGCATTGAGCAAGTCAGGAACACGCTGATGATGTTGAGGAACAGGAATTTGATCGCGGTTTAACCAAACTCTTTCACCAAGAACCCCTTTTGAAATCCAACGATTCGTTGAGTTCGGCTTGGGAAAAATCTTAGGATTCAACCACATCCAAAGTACTGCTCCTGCAAAAGGAAACACCGACCACCAACCTAACCAGACACGGCTCCAGATTGCCAAAATGAGGAGTGGTAAGACAGTGGTGAAGCGTGTCCATCCACTCCAGGGATTAGCATGACGAAGCCAAGCTTCATCGCTCATCTTAAAGGCTACAGCTATCTTCCTTTCAAGCGTCATGGTCAATGCTCCATGAAATTAAGCATCTATTTGTGCATTTTCCATTCTCAATTAAGACCTTATTGCACTGCAGTTAATACGAACGTGAATAGAATGACGATCGTCAATACTTCCTTGCGATCGCCTATTAATTTGTAGAGAATTAATGAACCTAATATCCAATATAGTTGAGCAGTAACAAGACCGGGAAAATAAGATTGTAGGGAGAGACTCCAATATGTGTGAGAGATGGCATTCCCAATTGCACCATAAATAATATAAAACAGCACAGGAACCAACAAAAAACGGATCTTCTTTGTGAATACAAGAATGCAAGCCAAGGTAAAGATAAAATAGGAGATCATATTGAAGATGACGAAAAGATTAGCTGAATAAGGTTTGCCACCATAAAGTAATGGAAACTGGGTACGGAATCCTGTCGCAAATTCTTCGGCAAAATGGAGAAATTGCACCGACAGTGTTGTGAAAAACAGAGGAAGGAAGTTTCTGCCATCTGGCAATTTTTTTCCCTTTGTATATAACCAGACATACACCAACCAAGTAACAATAACTCCCGGAACAAAAGTCACGATCAATGACATTCCCGAACTGAGCAGCGTAAAAGTTGTTCCCAAAGCGAGAGTTATGACTGTTCCTATGACTAAATCTTTCTTACTCAACGGTTCATTGAGCGTCGCTATATTTTCCATATAAGCACTCCTTGTATGCGTTATATGCTTTTTCGCACGAACCAATCAAAGAGTCAGCGCAATGAAACCAGTGGCTAAGACCATAACGCAGACGCAGCTAAGACCATGCAGCAGCTTAACAATTTGTTGTGCAACGAATGTCTTGCTGTGGTTTCGTCAGTTTTGAATGAATCTACAGCAAACCTGTTGTGTATCTCTCTGAATCAAGAGGGATCTACAGCAAAAGCAGTTAAACCTGATATACTTCAGGTGAAGGTGGAACCATTTGCCTATTGGGGGTGCTACCGAAACTCTCCCTTAAGCTTTGATCGAAAGAAATGCCCGGGTTTTGTGAGGAAAGACTTATCTTTGTCCCTTACACCACTGGCTAATCTATGGATTCCAACCCATCAAAATCTGGACGGGGGAGATCCGCTTCTGGGCGCGTTCGAGGAGTTATTTTGTCGCGTCAGGGATGGCAGAAGTTTCAGACAGCAAAGCAGCAGGCGGAATCGGACGAAATCTGGGGCAAGCACTTCACCCAGGAAGATCTCAGCGATCGCACTGGACTCTCCCTCAATACCCTTTCCCGCCTTTTTAAGCGCGAACAGGGGGTCGATCGCCAGTCATTGGAGTATCTCTTCCGGGCGTTTGGGCTGGAATTAACGCAGGCAGATCTGACCGCCTCAGTTGCAGCGAATGAAGCGTCGGAAACCCGCCGAGCAAATTCTCAACAGGATTGGGATACAGCAGCAGATGTCTCGGTGTTTTATGGGCGTGAGTCAGAACTGGCGCAACTGTGGCAGTGGGTTGTGTCTGAGCGCTGCCGTGTGGTCGGATTACTGGGCATTGGCGGCATTGGTAAAAGTACGATCGCGGTTAAGGCGGCACTTCAGATGCAAGCAGACTTTGAGATCGTCGTGTGGCGATCGCTGGCAAATGCGCCACCGTTAGATGAACTTTTGTCGAGTCTGCTGAAGTTTCTTATGCCGCTGTTTGGGGACGATCCGATTATTCCCATTACGCCTGCTCAGCAGCTTTCCAAATTGATGCAATATTTGCGATCGCGTCGCTGTTTATTGATTCTGGACAATGCGGAAACCATTTTGCAGCGTGAATCGGTAGGACACTGGCGATCGGACTACGAAGGGTACGGACAGTTGCTCAGAGCTATTGGCGAAGCATCCCACCTCAGTTGTTTGTTGCTGACCAGCCGAGAGAAGCCCCAGGAAATGGCACTGATGGAAGGCGCACAGGCGTTAGTGCGATCGCTGCTCTTGAGTGGATTACCACCCGATGACGGACGTGCTCTCTTTCGGCAGAAAGGAGCGTTTACGGGTTCAGAAGCAGAATGGCAGACCCTGATCCATCACTATGGTGGCAATCCGCTGGCGTTGAAACTGGTGGCAGCCGCAGTTCAAGATTTGTTTAACGGCAGCATTACAGAGGTGATGCCCTATCTCAGTCAAGGACTGGCTGTGTTTGAAGACATCCGCGATTTGCTGGATCGTCAATTCGATCGCCTCTCTGAAGCGGAACAGAAAATATTGTCCTGGTTTGCCATTCTGCGGGAACCCGTTGCGATCGCAGATATTCGAGAAAATGTGGTTAATCGTACTGTTCAACAAAATGTACCTAATCTGATCAACTCGTTGTTTCGGCGATCGCTAATCGAGAAGGCAAAGCCTACGCTCATTGAAAAAAACGATGGGTTATTTTTCTTGCAACCTGTAGTGATGGAATATGTTACAGAACGATTCGTGCAGCAGATTTGCATTGAATTTGAGACCCAGCAGCTTAACGTTTGGCAAACCCATTCCTTACTGCGAGTCCAGGCAAAAGATTATATTCGAGAAATTCAGATGCGCTTAATGGTGCAACCTGTGATAGATCGTCTGCTATCTCGTTTTGGTAGTGTGGCGGCGATCGAGGCGCAAGCAAGGCACCTATTAACGCAACAGGGAAAGAAACCAGGGTACACTGCAGGCAACTTGATTAACCTGCTGGTGCAGCTTCAGGTAGACTTACGCGGTTCAGATTTTTCCGATCTCGTCGTGCAACAAGCCGACCTGCGACAGATCGATTTAGCCAGAGTCAATTTTCAAAACGCCAATTTAGCCAAATCCATCTTTTCAGAAACACTCAGCAATGCGATGTCGATTGACCTGAGATCAGACGGTCAGATCATTGCTGTTGGGGCTTCTAGTGGCAATATTTATCTCTGGAACATCGCCAACACCCAACTTTTAGCCATCTTTGAAGGTCACACGGGCTGGGTTTGGTCGGTTGCCTTTAGTCCCGATGGCAAAACGTTAGCCAGCAGCAGTACGGATAGTTCGATCCGTTTGTGGGATGTCCAGAGTGGGCAATGCTTGCAGGTGCTCACAGAGCATACAGCCTGTGTTTGGTCAGTGAGATTTAGCCCCAATGGGCAGCTATTTGCGAGTGGCAGCGACGATCAAACCGTGCGTGTGTGGAATTTGCAAGGACAGTGTCTCCATGTCTTAGAGGGACACACCCAGAGCGTTTACGCCGTTCACTTTTCACCGGATCAGCAAACCTTGGTCAGCAGCAGTCATGATACAACCATTCGGTTCTGGGATGTGAGCAACGGCAACTGCCTGAGGGTTTTACAAGGACACACCAGTGGGGTTCAATGTGTGCGCTACAGCCCCGATGGTCAACTGCTGGCTAGCGGCTGTCGGGATGGGTCAATTCGTCTGTGGAGTGGTGATCTCTCTCAAGTTCGATCGTCAACGCTTGATTTCACACTGCTACAGGGGCACACCGATTGGGTTTGGCACATTGCCTTTAGTCCGGATGGACGTTTGCTAGCCAGTGCCAGCCGCGACGGCACTCTGCGCCTTTGGAATGTTCAAGATGGGCAATCCATCTATGTGCTCGATAGCCATACGCACGATGTTCACGGACTTGCCATCAGTGCGGACGGTCAATGGTTGGTGAGTGCCGGAAAAGACCATACGGTGAGGCTGTGGCAGTTGCAGAGTGGACGAAACCTGAAAACATTGCGCGGCTATACGGGTGGGTTGCACTCCCTAAGCCTTAGTTCGGATGATCAACTGCTTGCCAGTAGTGGTCAGAATGAAACGATTCAGTTGTGGCGGTTGCAGCTAGATAGCGACCTGTCACGACTTCATCCCTACAAAACCTTTTCCAACCCAAACCGGCAGATTTCATCCTTAAGCAACGTTAGCTTTAGTCCCGATGGTCAAATGCTGGCAATCAATCGACATGATGAGTCGATCGCCGTGTGGAATATCCAAACTGAGCATCTCGACGAGTGGTTAGCGCACAGTGCATCCATCTGGACAGTGTTATTCAGTCCAGCAGGGAAGATTTTGGCAAGCAGTAGTTATGATTGCACTGTGCGGTTATGGGATGTGCAGACTCATCAGTGTTTGCAGGTGTTACGCGGGCATGAGAGCGGTATCCTTGCGATTGCGTTTGATTTTAGCGGTCAATGGTTGGCAAGTGGCAGTTTTGATGACACCAGTCGGCTTTGGGATGTGCAAACTTGGAGCATGTTTGAGGGTATTGCAGGAGCATACGGGTGCCA
>JAAUSF010000215.1 GCA_012033255.1 Cyanobacteria bacterium RU_5_0 | reverse complement strand
CCGCAATCGACGCAAATGTGATTTTGCTTACCTTTTTTGATTCCATTTTTACGGATATGAGTTGAGCCGCACTCGGGACATTCCATGCTAATTCACCCTAATTCATACCCCCATTATGCAACGCCCATTTAACTTCCTTTGGACAGGAGTTCGCGGAGATTCTCGATCGGATTGAAGCCTTGCAGCGTAAATTCAAGATGGACAGACAGAAAAATTGTTGACCAATCGGTCTTTAATCTGCTATAGTGTTTTTATCAGGTTCAGGAGGTCTCCAAAATGGCTCGCTTACGAGAGTTTGATATTGATGAGGTGATGGAAGCCGTCATCAACGCTTTCTGGGAGCGGGGCTATGAGGCAACTTCTCTAGCTGATTTAATGGCGGTAACAGGGCTTCAGAAGGGCAGTATCTACAAGGCTTTTGGCGATAAGCGATCGCTGTTTCTCAAAGCTTTGCAAGCCTACCTCGATCGGCTCTACAGTCTGACCCGTGAAGCCTTGGGCAATCCATCCCCAGAACGGGCGATCGCGGCTTGGTTTCAGCTTTTATCTGACACCGCAGCCCAACCAGGGGAAACTAAAGGCTGTTTTGCCATTAACAGTCTGATTGAAATGGCTCCCCACGATCCTGATGTTGCCAAGATGCTGGAGTATCAATATTCCCGCATTGGTAAGCTGCTGGAAACTGCGATCGCCAACGGGCAAAAAGCAGGAATCTTCCGACAAGATCTGTCTGCCCAACAGTTACAGCAAATGCTGCTGATTACTGCCAATGGCACGTTAGCTTCTAGTCGAGCAGCGTTTCTTAAACCGCATCTACCCAATATTACCGAATCAGTATTAGCTGTACTGAGAGCGTAATTTTTTTGCCCTATTTTTTACCGTTCGGTCAACAATTCTCATATTCAGGAGATAAATTATGAAACTCAACAACAAAGTCGCCGTGATCACAGGTGGAAACAGTGGCATTGGCTTGGCAACGGCGCAAGCGTTTATTCAAGAAGGCGCAAAGGTGGTTATTATCGGACGCAATCGGCAATCTATGGATGAAGCCGTGCAGTCCTTGGGTGAACAGGCTGTTGGCATTCAAGCCGATGTAGCGAATCTGGCGGATCTCGATCGCCTCTACGCCACTATCAAAGAGCAAATTGGCAATATCGACATCATTGTGGTGAATGCTGGCGTGGGTTATGCCCGTCCTCTAGCCCAGGTTGATGAAGCCCATTATGACCAAGTCATGAACATTAACGTCAAAGGTGCTTACTTCACAGTACAAAAGGCATTAACCGTTCTCAACGATGGTGCCGCGATTGTGCTAGTTGCCTCCGTTGCATCGATCACAGGAGTGCCAGGACTCAGTGTTTACAACGCCAGCAAAGCCGCCTTGCGATCGCTGGCACGTACCTTTTCGGCGGAGTTAGTCGATCGCGGCATTCGGGTGAATGCCATCAGCCCTGGACCGATCGAAACGCCTATTTTTGGCAAGATGGATCTTCCGCCCGATATTGCTAACAAGATGGGTGAAACCATCATCAGCCGTGTCCCCATGAAGCGAATGGGACAGCCTGAAGAAATGGCAAAGGCAATCCTCTTCCTAGCTTCCTCTGATTCATCCTATGTGCTAGGTGCAGAACTCTTTGCCGATGGCGGTATGGGACAGATTTAGTCAGCGAAATGGGAAAGTACCCTCACATCATTAGTACACTAAACAACCTAATTTTCAGGAGAATCAATCATGAATGCAGTACTCTTACAACTAAGCATCGTCATTGGAACGGCTGCATGGGCAATGCTGGTATGGATGAATTGGGATCGACTACAAGAAGGCGGACACAAACGTATCGTTTCCTTTCTCGCCAGCATTCATATCTTTCGCTACGTAGGTCTAGTTGCACTGGTTCCCATCCACTTTGATGCTAAGGCTTTTGGTTTCAGCCATGCCTATCTACAACAGGTTGCTTATGGTGACACCATTGCTGCGGTGCTGGCAATTCTGACCATTATCGCGCTTCGCCAAGACTGGAAAATTGCTGCTCTCTTAACATGGGCATTCTTCCTCGAAGGTACTGCCGACACGTTGAATGCTGGCTCTAACTTTGCCTTGCATATCACTGATCAAAACTTAGTCGGTGCTATGGGCTGGTTAATTTTGACCATCTACGTACCAGCTCTGGTGGTTACGGAAATCGCATTGGGTATCCATTTGGTTCGACGTGCCCTGAATTCGCGCAAAGCCACAGCAAATCAATAATCTACAACAGAATTCACCACTAATCATGACGATCGCAAAAAAGGATCTTTACGGAACATGGATGCTCAGAAGCTGGATGGCCACAGCGCAAGAGCACGAGCAATTTCAAGCATTTTGGTCGGGTGTTCATGGTCAACTTATCTACACAATTGATGGGCAAATGTCTGTTATTCTCATCCATCCAGGCTGGGAATCCACGGGTATCGCACCCGAACAAGGCTTTCGCGAAGGGGTGATTGTTTACGGCGGACTCTATACAGTTGTTCCTGACTTCATTGAACACCACATTCAACACACGAACATTCGATCTTGGATTGGTCAGACACTGAAACGTCAAGCATCTCTTCAAGATGGCGCACTCATACTAACAACACCCGTTACTCAAGATACACAAGGTAAATCAGCCATCCATCGCCTTACTTGGGTTCGCCCTGACTCAAATTGCTAATATCTACAACGCCAAGAATGACCTACATCATCATGCCACGTCTGACCGCTCTGTTTGGCAACTGGCTGTATCTCGACTCAAAAACACATCACTAAAATTTAATCGAGGTTCAAACACCATGTCTAAAGTTGTGAAATTCTATCAAACAGGTGGGACAGAGGTTCTCAAAGTGGAAGAACGTCCAATTCCCGAACCTTCAATCGGAGAAGTATTAGTCAAAATTCATGCTAGCGCACTCAATCGCGCTCAACTTTTATACCTGCAAGGTGCTTACGCCTATCCACCTCAATTTCCCTCAATGCTTGGAGATGAGGCTGTAGGTGTGATCGAGAAGCTCGGTGCAGGGGTTGATCGGTTTGCGGTGGGCGATCGTGTTTCGATTTTGTCAAGTACCAATATGATTGCCAATGGGACTCATGCAGAACATACCGTTGTTTCGGTTGATGCCGTTATCCCCACACCCGAAACCTTGGACAATCTGTCCGCCGCTGCTTTGTGGATCGCTTACCTGACTGCCTATGCTGCCATTATCGAAGGAGCAAATTTACAACCAGGACAACCAGTTGTGATCGCGGCCGCCAGTTCGAGTTCGGGTGTCGCGGCGATTCAAATCGTCAAAGATGTGGGTGGAATCGAGATCGCCACGACTCGCACATCCAGAAAAAAAGAAGCATTACTCGATCTAGGGACAGATTATGTCATTACGACAGAAGAGGAAGATGTTACAGCTCGGATTTTAGAAATCACACAGGGCAAGGGAGCCAAAGTAATTTTCGATCCCATTGGTGGGGAAATGCTGGCAAAACTGGCAGCAGCAAGAGCAAGCGGTGGCGACATTTATGATTACGGCGTACTGGAAGCGGGATCGTTGGCAACTACACTTACAGTGCCATTAGTTTATATGCTCTCTAAACGGTTGCAATTCTTGAACCTACTTGATTTGCTTGCCAATCCTGCGCGATTGGAAAAGGGAAGTCATTGGATACAGGAGGCATTGCAAAAAGGCATTATCAAACCAATTGTCGATCGCGTCTTCAAACTGGATGAAATTGCAACAGCACTCCGCTATATGGAAGCAGGCAATCAAATTGGCAAAATTCTGGTTACGCCTTAGTCAGAATACTCGTAACAATCTACAAACACTCAACCAAATGGAGATTTAATCATGTCTAAAGTTGTGAAATTCTATGAATTCGGTAGTCCTGAGGTGCTCAAAGTTGAAACAGAACCGCTACGCGCTCCTCAAACAGGTGAAGTGCAGATAAAAGTTGAAACATTGGGACTCAACCGCGCTGAAGTAATGTACCGCACGAATGTTTACACCGAGCAAGCCCAGTTTCCCTCGCGGATTGGCTACGAAGCCGCAGGTGTGATTAATGCTTTGGGTGCAGGCGTGAGCGGGTTGCAAGTGGGCGATCGCGTCAGCACGATTCCTGGTTTCAGCTTAAATCAATACGGCGTAGCGGCTGAAATGGCTATTGTTCCAGCCCTGCATGTTGCCAAGTATCCAGACCAACTTTCGTCCGCAGAAGGGGCTGCGATTTGGATGCAATACCTGACGGCCTACGGGTGTTTAATCGAGTTTGGCAAATTGAAACGGGGCAATGTGGTAGCCATTACCGCCGCCAGCAGCAGCGTGGGCATCGCCGCCATTCAGATGGTCAATGATGCCGGTGGCACCAGCGTTGCCATCACCCGCAAGGCGGATAAGCGCGATCGCTTGATTGAGGCAGGCGCACAGCATGTCATCGTCACAGAAGCAGAAAACATGGCGGCACGAGTCAATGACATTACCCACGGCAAGGGCGCAGATATTGTCTTTGACCCCGTGAGTGGTTCTTATCTGGAGCAACTGGCAGACATTGTTGCGACTGAGGGACTGATTGTTGAATATGGCTGGCTCGATACCAGTGCTCCGCCTGTTTTTCCGGTAGTTCCGGCGATCGTCAAGGGCTTCAGTGTTAGGGGTTTCCACCTGAGCTTTCATATTGTCGCTCATCCAGAAAGACTGAAGGCAGGGATTGCTTATATCAACCAACGGTTGCAGGCGGGTCGCTTTCGTCCCTTGATCGCTGAGCAACAATTTACCCTTGATCGCATTGTCGATGCTTATCGATACATGGAATCCAACGAGCAACTCGGCAAGATTATCGTCACCGTTTAACGTGCCATTGCCTTTTTCAAGATTGAAGCCAAAAATTAGGAGAAAATCATGTATTCAGTTAATTTGTCTGAGCCTGTTGTTCCTCGCGATCGCATCCAAGTCACAGGCGCTCAAGGCATCACGTTATCTGTCCAGGAATGGGGCAATCCCAACGGTCAACCTATTCTGTTTGCCCACGCCTATGGCATGAGCCATCTCGCATGGCTAGCGCAAGTCACCAGCGATCTAGCTCAAGAATTTCGGTTAGTAACTTTCGACCATCGCGGTCATGGCGAATCAGACAAACCTCTGACAGCAGACAGCTACAACCAGCGAGATTTATTTGCTGATGATATTCAGGCAATAATTGCCCAACTCAATCTGAAAGATCTGGTGTTGGTTGGACATTCCATGAGCGGGGTGCTGGTGGGGGATTATTTGATGAAGTATGGCGATCGCAATGTGATGGGTGTTGTCTTGATCGGAGCCAACAACAAACTGGGGACGGAGATGTTCCAAACGCAAATTGGGCAAGCCTTCCTCGCCCCCCAAGCGCAAGCGATTTTTTCAGAAGGTCTCTACGAACAGATTGGGGGATGGAATTTTCTCAACCGCCATCTCACGACCAATCCCATGAATAAGGATGCTCAGGGCATCATTTTGGCAACCAGCGTATTGATGCCCATGGTGGCCCGTCGCACGATCGCCCTGCGAGACGAAAATTACTTGTCCCTCTACCAACATCTGAACGCGCCGATCCTGTTGGTACACGCCAAAGATGATCAGATTGTGCTACCTGCTGCACCAGAACAACTCCAGGCAGTGCGATCGGATGTCACCTATTCGCTGTATGAGATGGGAGGACATTCACCCCATTGGGAAAACTCAGAACGGTTTAATCACGAATTAGCGACGTTCATGAAAACGATTCTCTTACGAAGCCGTGATGCTGACCCATAGCAATTAAATGTCGTTGATTTAGACAATCGCGTGCAATCGAGCATGGGGTTGTCTTTCTCATTTCTTAGCAAGTAGCCTTTAAATACCGTCACCCCCAAAAAGTTAAAGCCGCATAACGGCTTGGGTTTCAGCGGTAGCAAGGGTCTTCGAGTTACAGTTAGAGTGTTTCGGCCATCCGCTGCAAACCCTGGTTAGACAACAATTAGGCGCGACGAGTATGCTGAGCAACATACTTCAATAGCACATCATCCATTCGAGATTGCCAACCATCACCAGTTGATTTGAAATACTCAACGACTTCGCGGCTGTAGCGCACGGAGACCAATTGTTTTGTTTTCTCTGACTTTGGACGACCGCGAAGCGCCTTTAGAGGAACCATAGCCTTGAGTTGAGCGGGTGTAAGCGGCTGTGCGTCAGGATCGCTCTTAGCTGCGGCAGTGATGACCTTGTCTTCTGCCACCGATGGCATAACAATTGAAATTTCCCTAGAGATTTTCGACATAGTGCTTTACCTCACGACGATTAGCGCGGCGTAAACTGATGATTCTTCGAACTTCTCCGCGATCTACAAATGCCACATAGTACAAGACATTGATTTCCGGTGCTAGAGCAATCATACGCAATTCACCGTACTCGTACCGAGTATCCACCCATACCAAGGCAGCATCCCATTCGAGTTCCTTGGCCAAGGCAAGAGACACTCCATGTTTTGCCTGATTACTGGCATCTTTGACGGGATCAAATTCGATTTGCATGCTTTATTGTAGCTACAATAAAGCATGCGTGTCAACGAAGATGCTCAACTGGTTTTTGCGAGGTCTAACGGCCTTGAGTTGAGCGGATGGCAGATAGATCATCGCTCACATCAGCGTACATCGACCGTCCTGTGAAAGCGCTGGTTAGCCTAGATAAATAAGATAGCAGTTAGGCATTTCCAATTACAGTTCCTGCTGGTCTGAGAACTAAACGCAAGCTCCTTTCCGTTGAATCTGTAACATTTTCAGATATTTTTGCTTGCGGCGCGAGTTCTACACCAACATGAATCCAGCATCCACCAGAACCAGCATCTTCAAATTCAGTATCCGTTGTGAATGCTTGACCACCCTGCTCATACACCATGAAACAGTAGATTTTCTTGACACACCTATTTTCATTTCTTGATGTGCAAGTTCCTGATTCACCAGAATAAATAATTGATTCTGAGTTTTTATCAGTATAATTAGTTCCATCAGAAAATGTGAAGCCTGCGAGGATAGTTGTGATCGCTACTGGCGTTGTTGCATAAAGAGGAGTTACGGATGGGTTAGTCCCATGTTAGGTTTGAATCGTCAAACACCACCCAACACTCATGAAACAGCAATACCGCATCCGCAACTGGCCTGATTATAACGCCGCC
>JAAUSF010000063.1 GCA_012033255.1 Cyanobacteria bacterium RU_5_0 | reverse complement strand
TCATTCCCACGTTGGAGCGAGGATTTGCTCAATTGATTGAGCGAATGCAGCCGTTTTACTGTCCAGTCATTCATGATTTACTCCTGCGTCGTCTCTTATTTAACTCTGCTTAAATGATGGAAGAGGGTTATAAACGAAGGAACGATCAACGATCGTTCCTGATTTTGTTCGAGAAGCTTGTAAGTTCGATTAACGGGCGCTACTAGCTCAGAGGCTAGAACTCTTAAAACTTCTTGAATACATTTACTCTTCTGAGATTTGCATGGACTGGGCTGTAAGACAGTAGTTTAATTTCCTTCAATTGATACGGCAGATTCAATCCTGAGTTCATTTGTCTGGTTCAGTGACCGGACAAGCCAAATCGCTTTGTATGGGTGAGGCGATGAAATGGTGGTGTTCTTCAAACCGCCATATTGTTTTCACTGAAGAGAATTAACCCAGCGTTCCCTGAGCCTACGTTGGGGCTACCGTTACTTGAGAGGATTTGATTATGGACTTCAACTTCAGCTATGCGCCCGGAACCTCATTGGAGCAAATGATTACGTTTGAGATGGCGGGTGGTGTCTGGTCGAGTCAATTGGCAGATGATGTTACCATCAACATTCACATAGAAATGACCGATCAGTTACCTGAATATGTGGTTGGTGGAGCGCTTCTGGGCATTCAAGCAGACCAACGCTATGAAACGTGGAGGAATCAGCTTGCGAACGATCGAACATCTGCCGATGACGAGTTTGCGTATCAAAACCAGCAAAACGATGCTGATAAGTTTACAGTACTCATTGACGGCTTCAAGATCGATAATAATTATGAACTTAACATGAGCCGCGCCAATGCGAAGGCACTGAAAATGCGCGGTAAGGATGACAGTAGCCTTGATGGCTATATCCTGATGAACAAGCTATCAGATCAGTCATTGACGTGGGATTATGATTCCCTAAATAACGCTGTCGCAAGTGGTAATGTAGATTTCCTGAGTGTAGCATTACATGAAATTGGTCATACGCTTGGCTTTTACAGTGGGGTTGATGAGCCTGGATGGTTAACCCAAAAGACTCAATATGACGCCACTCACCAAAGTGATTTTTACGCAACTTTAATCGGCACGTTAAACAACGCCACCCCGCTCGATATGTTCCGTTTTTCGGCGGAAAGCGTTCAACAAGCCAGCACAAGTGATAGTTGGATTGATTTGTCGATTGGTGGAAAGCCTTACTTCTCCACAGATGGTGGTAAAACGGCTCTAGGTTACTTTGCGACCGGGGAAGATACGAATCTCGGTGGTGATGGCGATCAAGCGAGTCACTGGAAGCAGGATAATTCGCTGGGTATTATGGACCCCGTTCTGAGACCGGGTCAGCGACGCTCCATCTCGACACTCGATCAACAAGCACTGGATGTGATTGGCTGGGATGCCAATCCGGGAGGAGTTGATCTAGCGACCTTATACAATCAAGCCAAGGAGCGGCTAGCACAACGGATTGGTGTGACGGTTGACTGGTTGGATGCAAATCCACAGGAAGCATCTCAACGGTTGATTAGGGATCGCACCCAAGATGTCTACACCATGATCGACCAAAGTAAGGTCTATAACTGGCGTCGATCTAGTGGTAGCGGCTGGTGGCAAACGTTGTGGCAGGGCTTCTTGTGGAGCGAAGTCGATTTGCCGACTGAACCCGCTAGCGTCCGGACGGGCAGTTTAAGTCATGACCATTTGAAGGGAGACGGCAATCGGAACAAATTAGTTGGTCGAGCAGGCAATGATACCTTGGAAGGAAGTTTGGGCGATGATGAGTTGCTCGGTGATCAGGGTAGAGACTTGCTTAAAGGCGGTCAGGGCAGCGATGTACTGATAGGTACTGAGGGACAAGATAAGCTGATTGGGGGTGAGGGTAATGACACCCTCATCGGGGGTTTTGGCGGTGATGTCCTGGTTGGTGGAGCGGGTCAGGATCGCTTTGTCTACCAATCGGTTCGCGATCGAGGCGATCGGATTAGGGATTTCGATATTAATCGTGATTTGCTGGATTTCAGTCAGATTGTGGATAAGTTCGATCGGGCAAACCCAGACCTCCTGAATCAGGTTTTGCAATTGAAACAGGTGGGTTCTGATACAGTCATTCAGGCGAAGTTGGGGAACGACTTTAACTCGAATCCTGTCACCCTTGTAACGCTGAGTAATGTAGCGGCGGCGGACTTAGATCGGGTTGCTTCTCAAGCCATCATTCTCTGAATGGAGAAATGCTGAAATGCTACTTTCGGTGGTGCTGAATGGCAGGATATTTTGCAATGTTGTGGCAAGACAAAGACTTTACTCTAATAGCTGGGTGTACCTCTCCCATGAAACCCAACCCCCCACAAACCCATGCTTTCCCTAGCCAGCAAAAAATTTTTACTGTTGCCGCTTTCCCTGTGCCTACTACTAACGAGCCAGGTGAGCGCCTCTGCTCAGATTGTCCCTGATGCAACGCTACCTAATGACACGATCGTCACTCCCGATGGCAATACTGTCGAGATTACGGGCGGAACTACCGCAGGCGGGAATCTATTTCACAGCTTTGAAGAATTTTCCGTTCCGACTGGAGGTACTGCCTTCTTTAACAATGCAGCCATTGTTAATATCATTAGTCGGGTTACGGGAAGGTCGATCTCTGATATTGATGGCTTAATTCGGGCAAATGGGTCGGCTAACCTGTTTTTAATCAATCCCAATGGGATTATTTTTGGTCCTAATGCGTCCCTTGATATCGGGGGATCGTTTATTGGTAGTACGGCTAACAGCATCCTGTTTGCTGATGGTAGCGAGTTTAGTGCGATCGATCCGCAAACTTCATCTTTGCTGACCGTGAGTGTTCCTGTTGGTTTGCAATATGGAGCGAATGCAAGGGGAATTACAGTGCAGGGTGTAGGTAACAATCTGTTTCTTAATTCGGAAACCGATCCGTCGGTTAATCGAACGAACAGACCTCCTGGACTCCAGGTGGATACGGGTCAAACGCTGGCGCTCGTAGGTGGCACGATCACGCTAGAGGGAGGCAACCTGACGGCATCAGACGGGCGTATTGAACTGGGGAGTGTGGGCGAAGCAGGGCTAGTCACACTCATCCCAACTGATCTGGGCTGGACACTCAATTACGACACGATTACGCGCTTTCAGGACATCCGACTCTCCCAAGCCGCCTCCTTGGAAGTGAGTGGAGACGGTGGGGGCAGCATTCAGGTGCAGGGTCGGCAGGTCATTCTCACCCAAGCTTCAGCGATGTTAGCAGACACCCTCGGTGATGGAGTTGGCGGAACGCTAACCATCCGGGCAACAGATACGGTACGAGTCACTGGCTTCTCAGTCTCTCCGTCCAGGCAGGTGTTTAATAGCCGTATCTCAACCGATGTTGCTTTAGGAGCCAGAGGTAACGGAGGCGATTTAGTGATTGTAGCCGATCGTCTTCGCATCACCGATGGCGCTCAGATATCCAGTGGAACGTTTGGGATTGGAGATGCAGGACTATTGAGGGTGACGGTTCAAGATCTAGAAATCTCTGGCGGTTCACCTCTGGGCGCTAGCGGTTTACTGGCTCCAGTAGAAGCGGCAGCGACAGGGAATGGAGGTGATTTAGTAATTGAAGCCGATCGATTGCGAATATCCGATGGCGCTCAGGTTGCTGCAAGTACATTCGGTGCAGGTGACGCCGGAGATTTGACGGTTCAGGCGAATCAGATCGAACTGGTTGGTGGTACTGCACCAGAAGGGTTTCCGAGCGGCTTATTTGCCAATGTTCAGGAAGGAGCGACAGGGAATGGAGGCGATTTAATGATTGAAACCGATCGCTTGCACATCATTGACGGTGCTCAGATCGGAGCAAGTACGTTCGGTGCGGGTGATGCTGGATCACTAACAGTTCAGGCTCAAGTCGTGGAAGCGATTGGCGGAGCGCGAAGCGATTCTAGCGGATTGTTTGTGGTATCAAGAAGTACAGGCGACGGCGGCGATTTACGAATTGAAACCAGACGTTTGCAACTTATCGATGGAGGGCAGATCGCAACCAGTACAGGGGGGGCTGGAGATGCGGGGAACCTGTTTATCAGAGCAACTGAGTCGGTGGAACTGGTTGGCACAACTGAATTTGGCAGCAGTGGCTTATTTTCAAATGCGATCGTCGGAACTGGAGATGGCGGCGACGTAACCGTCATCACCGATCAATTGACCGTCCTGGATGGGGCAACCCTCAGTGTGAGCAACTTCTCTAGCCGCGACCCCAATGCGCCTCCAGGACAAGGAACGGCTGGCAACTTGAATGTGCAGGCTAATTTTATCCAGCTTAACAACCAGGGCATTCTAACTGCTGAAGCTGCTACCGGAGATCAGGGAAACATTACCCTCCAGGCTGAGACAATCCTACTGCGCCAGGGGAGCCGGATTACTACTGATGCCCAAGGCGAAGCAACGGGCGGAAATATCACAATCAATACAAACTTGCTAGCGGCCCTAAACGATAGTGACATTACTGCCAACGCTGAACAAAGCTTTGGCGGTCGCGTGATTATCAATGCTGAAAGCATCTTTGGCACCGATCTTCGAGAGCAACCTACCGCAGGAAGTGATATTACGGCTTCTTCAGAGTTGGGATCTGAGTTTAGCGGTGTCGTTGAACTGAATGCCGCCGATGTCGATCTGACTACGGAAGGAGTTGAATTACCCAGTACACCGATCGACCCTAACACCCAAATTGCAGCCGTGTGCCGCCAGACGGAAGGGAATGAGTTTGTCATTACTGGACAAGGGGGGTTGCCGGAAGCACCGACTCAGGTTCTCAGGAATTCAACGATTTGGGAAGATTTTCGGTTGGGGAGTCGAGAAGTCGAGGATCGGAGGATCGGGGGATCGGAGGAGGAGCTTGGTTCTACATCAGTGTCTCAGGCTCCGATCGTTGAAGCACAAGGATGGGTTACAACTGCAAATGGGCAGGTGGTGTTGGTGGCTGAAGCGCCTCAACCGGCTCCTAGTGTATCTTGGAATCGATCGTCTCAGTGTGCGGCAGAGTGATGGCAAAATTTCGTGGGTATCAGCGTGTGCATCTGATTTGCTCACGGGTTCTTTTCAAGGCAAACAACAAACGGCGAACCGTCAAAGGTTGGCGACTTTACGTTTTTCTGCTTGCTTTCTCCATATCTCTTGTAGCGATTCGTGTTCCCATTGGGGCTGGGGTTCGCGTCGCGTCTCCTGCGGACAATCACTGGACTGCGATCGCCCAATCTGTGGCAACCCCGAACTCCCTCGAACAAGGACAACTCCTCTATCAGGCAGGGCGATTCTCTGAGGCAGCCACGGTCTGGCAACAGGTTGTCCAGGATTTCCAGGCACAAGGAAATCGCCTCAATCAAGCGTTGAGCTTAAGTTATCTATCGCTAGCATATCAGAAGTTAGGAGCCTGGGAGCAGGCAGAACAGGCAATCTCTCGCAGTCTGGCACTCTTGGCTCCGCAAACAGAACTAGACAAATCCGGAATTGTCGTTCTTGCCCAAGTGCTAAACACGCAGGCTAGCCTTCGGTTTGCGATCGGGCAACCAGAAGCCGCCCTAGACATCTGGCAGCAGGCAGAGAACACCTATGCTCAGATTGACGATGAAGCGGGAACGATCGGCAGCCAGATTAACCAGGCTCAAGCTCTACAAGCATTAGGACTGTATCGACGCGCTCAAAACCTGCTGGAAGCGATCGCTCATCAACTGCAAACCCAGCCTGATTCCGAGCTTAAAGCCTTAAGCTTAAGGAGTTTGGGAGTTGTTCTGCAAGTCACAGGAGATCTACGCCAGTCTCAAAACCTGTTAGAACAGAGCCTAGCGATCAGCCAACGGCTGGATCTTCCTCCAGACACCAGCGAGACGCTCCTGGATCTGGGGAACACGCTAAGGGCATTACAAGAGACGGAAGCCGCATTACGCCTTTACCAACAGGTCACTGAAGCGGCACCGACGGCGATCGTCCAACTCAATGCCCAACTCAACCAACTTAGCCTCTTCATCGAAACGCAACAATGGACAGAAGTCCAAACCTTGATCGCTCAGATTCAACCCCGATTCACCGACCTGGCTCCCAGTCGCAGTTCAATCTACGCTCAGGTCAATTTCGCGGCTAGTTTAATGCAAATTTCGGCAGAACACGGAATCGAAAACACCCCCCACTCGATCGCCTCCCTGCTCGTCACCGCCATCCAGCAAGCCAGAGATCTGCATGACCAACGGGCTGAATCCTATGCGCTCGGTCAACTCGGCGGATTGTATGAACAAACGCAGCAATGGGAAGATGCCCAAGACCTCACTCAACAAGCCCTAGTGCTAGCTCACATGAGCAATGCGTCAGATATTGCTTATCGCTGGCAGTGGCAGTTGGGTCGAATTTTGAAACAAAAAAGCGATCGTTCCAATGCAGATACACAGAATACAACCCGAACTGAGGCGATCGTGGCTTACACAGAAGCCGTGAAAACACTCGAATCGATTCGTAGAGATCTCCTGGCAACCAATCCTGAAACTCAGTTTTCTTTCCGGGAGGAGGTTGAGCCTGTTTATCGGGAACTGGTCGAATTGCTAGTTCAACCGGATGCCAGTCCTGCGGAGCTACAACAAGCGCGTGAGGCGATCGAAGCCCTTCAGATAGCCGAGTTAGAGAATTTCTTTCGCTCAGCTTGCGTGGAGCCTCTACAACAAATTGACTTTGTGGATGAAACTGCCGCAATTCTCTATCCAATCCTGCTGTCTGACCAATTCGTCGTGATTCTCTCACTGCCAGGGCAAGACCTCCGTCACTACACCACTCGCGTATCTTTAGAGCAAGTTGAAACGCTACTAGAAAATCTCCGTCACAACCTCATCCTCCCTTACACCTCAGCAGAAAAGGATATCAATCCACTGGCTCAACAACTCTACGACTGGGTGATTCGATCGGCTGAGACAGCCCTGAACGAAAGTGGGGTTAAAACGCTAGTGTTTGTGCTGGATGGGGTATTACGGAATATTCCAGTGGCAGCCCTTTACGATGGCAACCAATATTTAGTGGAGAAGTATAACATTGCTCTCACTCCGGGTTTGCGGATTTTTGAGCCGAAGCCATTGGCACAAATCGAATTAAGAGCTTTAACGGCTGGATTAACCGAATCGCGCCACGCCTTTGCACCTTTGGAATTTGTTGAACTCGAACTCACCCAAATTGAGTCTGAGATCCCCAGCGAGGTTCTACTCAATCACGAATTTACCAGCACAGCACTTGCCAGTAAGATGGAAACCGCTCTGTTCCCGGTTGTTCATATTGCCACTCACGGTCAGTTCAGTTCTCAGCCTGGAGAAACTTTTATTTTGGCTTGGGATAAGCCTATTACTTTCACCCAATTCGATGAATTACTCCACGTTAGGGAGCAAAGTCCGACGAACGCACTTGAATTATTAGTTCTCAGTGCTTGCGAGACGGCTGATGGCGATAAACGGGCGGCATTGGGATTGGCCGGAGTCGCGGTTCGGGCTGGGGCACGCAGTACATTGGCTTCGTTATGGTTAGTTGATGATGAATCGACGGCTTTGCTGATGAGTGAATTTTATCGAGGGCTGAATACTGGATTGACTAAGGCAGAAGCACTCCGCCGCGCTCAGCAGATACTCTTACAAGGAGGCTATACTCATCCTCGTTTCTGGGCGGCTTTCGTCTTACTTGGAAATTGGTTGTGAACTGCAATAGTCTGCTGGTGTGGATTGTCGAAAGCGGAAGTTGGAAGTTCCAAACGGTATCCTGCACCATAAACGGTTCTAATGTAACGTGGAGAATGGAAATTAGGCTCTAATTTGGTTCGTAGATTTTTAATGTGAGCGCGAATCATCTCAACGTCGATTTTGGAGTCGTATCCCCAGACCTGCTGAAAAATTTCACCCGACGAAACCACTTGACCGTAACGCTGGAGCAGGCAATAAAGGATCTTGAACTCTATCTGTGTGAGTTTCACGGTTTGATCAAACCAAATTACCTCTAGCCTTGCAGGTACAAGCGTTAGAGAACCATGACTCAAGATCTCAGTCCGTTTGGTGGTTGCTTTGGGAGTTGGGCATGTGCGCCGCAGTAAGGCTCGAATCCGAACCAGCAGTTCTTCCACTGCAAAAGGCTTGGTTAAATAGTCATCTGCGCCTGCATTAAACCCCTTCACTTTATCCTGAATTTCCTTTAAGGCAGTTAACATCAAAACCGGAATATCAGCAGTACGGCTATCCCGACGCAATCGCTGACAAACTGTAAAGCCATCTATCTTAGGCAATGTCGGGTCCAGCACGATCAGATCCGGTATCAACTGTAGAGCTAAAGCTTCACCTTTGATACCGTCCGTTGCTCGGCTAATACGATACCCACCCTTTTTGAGATTGGCAGCAACTAACTCTGAAATTGCAGAATCATGATCGATGACAAGGATTTGAAACATTGCTCACACTAGGTTAAACTACAGCCTTTGGTATTCTCGTTGCAACTCGTCAGTTCAATGCTTCTAAGATCAATGCTTCTAAGAGCCGATCCGCAAACCTCGATCGCATTTGATGTATCCCAGGTAGGGTGGGCAATGCCCACCTACAAAATGGGCTTGAGGCATGGGTAAGTAATCATGGGTAAGTAATAGATACCTTCGCGTCCAATTCTTACTCTGCCATCTCCTCTGTAGCTTATCCCGACGATCGATAAGTCGTAGACTACCCATCTCTAGCTCAAGTCAGAGGTAGTTAACTAATGGCAGATTTAGTTAGCTTTACGTGCTATTCGACATCCCAAAACACTGAGATTTACATCTGGATTTATTACACTTAAACATAAGAAAGTGATAAACCTGGGACAAAATTGTGACAAATTCCACCTGTAAAATTTCTGTTGATGAATGGCGCGGGGTTGGGGCAATCCCGATGTGGTTGCCTTGGTTTAGAGGTCAATCCCGGCGGGGTTGCCCTGGTTTAGAGGTCGATCCCTGTGTGGTTGCCCTGGTTTAGAGGTCAATCCCGGTGGGGTTGCTCTGGTTTAGAGGGCAGACACAGTGGTCTGCTCCGACCGATGGCAAAATCAACGAAAAATTTACAGGTGGGACAAATTTAGGATGTATAGCTAAGTGCTGAGTTCTGAGGACTGAGTGCTGAGTCAGGATTGATTGACCGTTTGCCTTTCAGCCTTTGGCAATGTCCTAACCACGCTGGCTACTGATGTAACGAGGAGTCTTTAAAGGAGAAATTGAGGAGATACTGTAGTACACGAAGCGCACCACAATACCCCCTACAATCCTTACAGCGGTTTTCAGATGAGTGAGCCACAGTTGTGGGTGGGTGGGTAGATGAGTGGATGGGTATGCGTGTGGCTTATGCAAGTGAAACTGGCTGTAAATTAAAATTGACAGATTACCAGGTTGGCTCCGGTGAGAACTTATTGATCACAGATGGAGGTTTTGGTAACGGTCGGTTGTTTAACCAGGAACACTGCCATCATTGCGCTGACCCAAGCTAATCCGGTACAAATGAGCATCACGACTCGAAACGTATCGACAAACGCTAACTTGACGGCTGTTTCGATCGCCCTAACATTCTCCGCCGCCATATTCGGTAGGTCGATCGCCTGACCTAGTTGAGCCGCTCCGGCTTGGAGTACATGCTGTGCTTCGTCAGAAAGGTTGAGGGCAGCCGTGTGAACTGCCAATGCCTGTGCAAACGCAATCAGGGCTACCGAGCCGACGATCGCAATGGTTAATGCACCTGCTGTTCGGGCGACGGCGTTGTTAATCCCGGATGCTGTCCCTGCATAATGGGTTGGCACTGAATTCATCACAGTAGCCGTTAGAGGAGCAACCGTGATCGCCATCCCCAATCCAAACACTAAGATACCTGGGAAAAAAGTCGTCCAATACTCGATCGCACCTTCCGTCAGACCCACCAGAGCAAGCAGCAGGAATCCTAGTCCAGCCACAAAGGGACCTACAATCAGGAATAACCGTGAACCGTAGCGGTCTGCCAAGTCTCCAGCCCAAGGCGATAATCCTGCTAGCAGCAGCGCAGAGGGCATATCTGCAATTCCGGCAAGTGATTGGCTGTATCCTTGCGCCTGCACAAGATTCAGGCAAAGGAAGAAGGTTCCTACGTTCAATGCGCCGTAAAGAAACAAAGTGAGTAGATTAGTGCCACTGAAAATACGCGACTGAAACAGATGTAGGGGTAGCATCGGGTGGGGACTGCGAACTTCGACAATGCCACAGAACACGAGTGCAACGATACCGCCGAGTAATGTCCCGTAAATGCGTGGATGACTCAATCCGAGGTCTGGTAAAGAGATGAATCCATAAGCCAACCCCGCCAGCCCTAGCGTTGCTAGAATGGCTCCAGGGTAATCTATACAGGGAGAAGCGGCTTCGTCACGGCTCTCTGGAACTTTGAGATGAAGCACCAGCAACGCGCTGAGTCCGATCGGCAAGTTAATTAGGAAGATGCCACGCCACAACCCAATATCCGCCAAACAGCCACCTAAGACTGGACCTGCAATGGTGACGATCGTTGTTGCGGCTGCCCAAGTCCCAATGGCTCGACCACGCTGTTCCAAATCAAAGGTGGCTGTAATGATCGCTAAGCTACCCGGAATCATCATCGCGCCACCAATGCCTTGCACGATCCGTGCCCCTAGCAAAAATTCGATGGTTGGGGTCAGTCCACAGGCAAGTGATGCCAGAACAAACAGGCTAATCCCGGTCATAAACACTTTTTTGCGCCCCAGTTTATCGCCTAGCGATCCACTAACCAAGATCAGCGCAGCCAGCATTAGCAGATAAGTGTTGATAATCCACAGTAATTGTGTGCCGTCTGCTTGGAGATCATCTTGCAATGCAGGCAAGCCGACATTCAGTGCTGAGGTATCAATAAAAGCCATACTGGAAGCCAGGATTGTTGAAAATAAAACCCAAGGTTCTACATTAGGTAAGCTATCACTGGCTTTATTTTCGTGCGACGCTACATTTACTACCACAATGAATCCTTCTGTAAAGCAAAGACTGTGAGTGATTACTGTGAATTTCTGTTGTAGGGTTCTTTTCTAGAAAACGATCGCAACAGAGTTCAGCCACTTTGATTTCTCTCTTCTAATCTGTTAGTTGAAATCAGGAAACTTCTGACTTATTGAAGGATGAAATAATTCAGAACCTAACATCATCTCACTTAGAAAAAATTTCAGCAGCCTGGACATCTATCGTTAACAGGCTCACTTGACTGGCACCTTCACTTGAACTCATTTTTACTCTTCTAAAGAGTGATGACATCGACGCTAAGTTTTGGTCAGAAATATAATTGTCTAACACCTCATCAATGAGTTTCAATTTTTCTACAGTTTTATTCATTAATTTCAGCTTTTCTACGTGTTCGGAATTTGGAACGCCAAGAATCAAGTGAGTCGCCTTGAATTCTACTACCCCAAGTCTGACAACACTTAATAATTTATTAAAGCTTTCCTGCAAAATAGATTTCACCTCGCTGCTGCGCTCCGCTAAATTAGTAGAAATTTTACCGCCGTCAAAATACTCATTCTCAATAAATTGAATGGTTAATGCAGCATTATAAGCTCGATTTAGGGCTCTTTCTGGTGTTTCAAAAAACCATTGCTTAGTGGCATAAAGGTACTCTCGTCCTTTCGCGTATAAGTTGCCTTCGGTAAAAAAGATAGAAGCTTTCATATCAAAACTCGACTATTACAACATGCCATGAGTGTACTGGTAGTCACGGATTAAAATTGCGTTGTGCATTTCGGTTTCTGACAGCAATGAAACCGGAAATTCGCTGGGGGTATGACGAGGCTGATACCAATGTTGACTTTCAAAGTAGCGCCGTAATTCTGACTCTCTGAAAATGCGACCATGACGAGCATAGATCTCGTTCCGCAGCAGTGTTAATTCCCAAGCACTGTAATTTTGTAAGTCAGCGGATGTCAATTTCCGTTGCTGGGTCAGACTAGATGAAGTAGAGGTAAGCGTGTGAGGATCAGTGGTTTGCTGAGGAGTGGTGCGGCTCGTTGAAAACTCGATCTCTGCAAGCAAGGCTGCCACTACACTGGGTCTAACTATTGCATCTGGATGAGTAGGTTGGCTGGAGGAACGATCGGGCTGCATCGTCTCAGAAACTTGCTGCAAAGCGGCGCGAAGTGCGATCTGGTGTGTTGGATGATCAGTTGAGACGCTGGATTCAGGCGGCATCCTTTCGGGAGAGCTGTAGGGGGCGATCGGTTCCGCAGATGTCTCCGATGTAACGAGATCAAGATGTGCTTCTCTGGAATTAGAGTAGCTACTAGCCGCTTCAGGATTCTGTGCTGATGCCAGTGCCCAAAAACAAACTCCCCCTGTCAAAAATCCTCCAGCAAAAAGTATGGAGGCTAACTTTAGATTGGCGGCTAAATTTCCTGCTGAGCGAAGGGGTAATGGTTGTCTTTCTAACTGGAATGGGGATTGTGGTTCTGTTGTAACCGTTGTTTGAGGAATTTGGTGATTATCGGCTTCTTCAGAAGGTAGGTGAAAGGAATTATCCGCTTCCTCGGAAGGGAGATGAAACGCACCAAACAACTTCCACGGATCGCGCATCAAATCGCCGATCGCCGGATTGAAACTATCTACGATTGGTTCAGGGGTTGGTTTAGTGGCAGCGATCGATTCTTCCATTAGTCCTGACTGCTCCTTTGGCTGAGCTTGAAAGTGCTGAGCCAGGACATCATCAATGAATTTTAGCTTCTCTAAAAAAGCAGAGGATTCATCGTTTGTCTCCAGACTAAGTTGATTGAAATGCTGAGTCGGAATGATCCAATGACTTGCTCTGAACTCTAGCAGCCTGACTTGGATGAGAATCAAGTATTTATTAGATGCTATCTGAAAATAGGTCGATACATTGTCACCACCGCTTGAAATCGAAGTGACTTTATTGCCAGCAAGATGAATATCCTCAATCTTTTTGAGAAGTACTGCTGCGCTGTACGCATGAACCAAGGCTCGTTCAGGTGTTTCGAGGAGCCGTTGTTTGCTCATATTGAGGTATTCTGCAACTTTAGCTTTGCTGAGTTGCAAATACTCCTCCAACTCACCCCTTTTGATCATCTGAACGGCTTTATGAACTTGGTCTAATGCTTTTCCAGATGCTTCTAGTAACCACTGATTGCCGACACGAATGTATTTCTCGACCTTGGTAAAGACGATTACTTTGTGAACGCGCTTGTTGATTTCTGAGAGCATAAGGCTTTGCTCGATCGAATTGTTCATTGAGACAATTGCTGAAGCATTTCTGCGGTTTATTTGTGCTGATCTACCTAGCTCGCGGTACATAGCACGAACGGTAGGCGGCACGAACAGCCGCAACAATTTCCTGGTAGGATAATCTGCTTTTCAGAAAGTAGTTTAAAGCCCCAGCTTGTAAAGCTTGACTGATGTATTTCTCTTCATCACAGCCTGATAAAACAAGAATCTTGATCCAGGGATAGTGCTGATGAATGGTGCGAGTCGCAGCTACTCCATTGCAGATCGGCATCTGAATATCCATCAAAATAACATCAGGCTGTAGGTAGTTAGCTAACTCGATCGCTTCTCTACCGTGGTTAGCTTGACCAATAATTTGTAAATCTGCTTCCTCGGAAAGTGCAACCGTCAGAGCTTGTCTCAGAATAAAGTGATCATCGGCTAGTAGGAGGCGAATCCTGGGCTGTGCATCCCATGAAAGCAGTGCCTCTTGCCATCCGTAAGGGAACACGACTCGCTTAGATGGTAATGGGCTGGTTGACTTGATACTGTTTCTATGTTGAAGTGTAGGTTTCATATTTTATAGTTATCTTCAAGGGAATGTAGAACATGCAGAGAAATGTTACTACTTAAATTAAGTGGGCAGTGGTGACAAAGTCGGGGCGATCGAGTGATAAACCTAGGGTAAATCTAAGAACCTGTTTAAAAAGCCAAGATTAGAGTTGAAACAGTGCCGAGAGCTGAGTTTAAGCTGTTTCTTAATCCTTGGTCTCCAGTCCTCAGTATGTTTCAAACAGGTTCTAAGATAAAGGAGAACATCCTCAGCGATCTACCTAAAAAAAAGGGAGGTTACTCATTGTTGTTAACTCAGTTGTTAACTCAAATGAAGTGACCGTATCTGAGCTAAGCAAACTGCGATCTAAATCTACTTGATCGGCTAATTCTGGAGCAAGAACAAAGGTTTCTATAGGCTTTAGATCAGAATCAGAAAGCGCCAACGATTGAAAATTACTGACACATCCAGACAAGATGAGAGTAATCAACAGCGCGATCGGAATTAAAACATTGACCCACCCATTGATTGGATTCACTCGACTATTCTCCTATTTGTGGAGGTAGGGACGGTTCGCGGATTGCTCCCACGGAGGGCGTCGGCACCAGGATTAACCCTCCAAAACTGATTTGACAGTATATGAGTCGCCTTATTTGTAAGCTTAGGGATGGAAAGGTGACAAACTAGAGATGAAAAAGTAGTATTTCAGTACTAAAATCGTCAAGGGTTCTTTGTCCCGACTTTGTCACCTGTTTGTCCCAAGTTTGCCCAACTTTGGCTGCTTAACTTACTTACAGATAAGAGTCTTGCCTAGTGAATACCAGATCAAGAAATGGCGACCAATTTCATGAAAGTGCAATGAACAGCAGTCTTCTTGATACATCGGCTAATGCCCTGGTGGTTCGGAGAAATGACGCTCCGCTCATTAGGGATTTCAATGCTTCAAATCAGGCTGAGTTGTTTGCAACATTGAAGCAACTCCAGTTTGGCGGTCAACTTGTGTTGACTGATTGTATAGGACGAGAATGGGCATTCTACTTACATCGCGGTTTTATCGTCTACGCCACTGGTGGAGATCACCCGGTGAGACGATGGAAAAGGAATTCTGCCATTTATCTGCCTCAGCAATCGACTGATATTGCAGCACTCCAGTGTGAATTGGCTAATTCGACTGATGATTTTGGGAGTTGTTGGCAATATCAATTGTTGTGGTTGTGGGTGGAACAACAACACGTCACCGCTGAGCAAGCCGCTAGGGTTGTTTGGTCTGACATTGTTGAGGTGTTGTTTGATATCACGCAAGCAACGCAAGTGAATTGTGAACTGAAACCCAATCATTCTCTGCCTAAGCGATTTGTTTTGATTGATGCAGGACAAGCAATTGCAGAGGTGGATCGCCTTTGGCAAGCTTGGAAGGCTGCAAAAATGGCTGAGTACTCCCCTAATAAAGTACCTGTGATCTGCGAAACAGAAGACCTGCGACAGCGGATTTCAGCCTCAGCTTATCAAATGCTGAGTCAGCTTTTAGAGCGGCAACAAACTCTGCGTGAGATAGCGTTGGAGATGAAACGAGATGTCTTGACTCTCCTCCGTTCATTGTTGCCCTATATACAGTCAGGATTGGTGGAATTAAGAAATACTGCCGATCTACCAACTCCCCTCTTTTCATCACCAGCACTACCTGAAACCGAGGAACCCTTAATTGCCTGTGTAGATGACAGTCCTTGGGTTGCCAAAGAGATGGAAAAGATTTTGACAGCAGCAAACTATCGGTTTGTTGGTTTGAACGATCCGCTACGAGCGATCGGCGTTTTGGTTGCACTCAAACCGGATATGATTTTTCTAGATCTGATGATGCCGAATACAAACGGCTATGAAATTTGTGGCAGGTTACGCAAGCTTACCTGCTTCCACTATACGCCGATCGTGATTTTAACGGGGAATGATGGAGTGATCGATCGCGTTAGAGCCAAGATGGTTGGTTCTACAGATTTTCTCAGTAAAGTAACCGTTGATGCGAAGCAAGTTTTGGGTGCGATCGATAAACATCTCAAACAGATCAACCTTACCTGATTTCTTCGACTCTCCTAGATTTCAGATGATAAGACGAACAGCATCCCCTTGAGTGCGGGCATCTTGTCTGCACAGGCAAGATGTCCTATTAGGCTTGTTCGGTTTTTTCTTAGCTAAGTAGCCCTTACTGCATCACTGTGCTTTTCCGTTAATTGTTAGAGGTCAACACTTATGAATTCTGCCCTGGCTGCTAAGGACCCCGCAACTGACCAAATCATCGCCTTGGTTGTTGAAGATTCTCGACCTGCACGAGAAATGCTTACAACGTATTTGCAGCAATCTGGTTTTCATGTTTTGACAGCCATTGACGGAGAAGAAGCAAGAGAAAAGATCAGTCAATATAAACCTAATATCATCATCCTGGATGTTGTTCTACCCGGTCAGAGTGGTTTCGAGCTTTGTCGAGAATTAAAAGCGGCCACTGAGACAATGAATATCCCTGTTATCCTTTGCTCAAAGAAAAAGACGACGATCGATCGATTTTGGGGTTTAAGACAAGGAGCAGATGCCTATCTATTTAAGCCGATCGAGCGGGAAGAACTGATCTTTACCGTCAAGAGTTGTTTGAAGGTCAAGTCTATTTCTTAAGGAGATACAGCAATGACATTTGACTCTTCATTAGCACCAACCTCTTCATCTGCATTAACCGATCTATCTCTGCCAGTCGGAGAACAGTTTTTACGGTTTCAGCTTGGGCGTGATACAGCCGCCTTGCTACCCATTTCTCAGCTTACTGAAGTGTTGACTATTCCGATCGGTCAGATTACACCCGTTCCTCAACTCCCTGGCTGGGTGATGGGGGTTTATAACTGGCGAGGCGAAGTCCTTTGGATGGTCGATCTCGCTCACTTGAGTGGGTTAATCCCCTGGCATCAACAGGCGATTAATGTTTTGACCTATACCGCTATTGTGCTAAGCGTGCGTACTGGTACAGCAACCCATGCTGACGACCAGATGGTAGGGCTAGTAGTCAATCGGGCAGAAACGATCGAGTGGTGTGATCCCAATGCGCTTCAACCTCTGTCACCTGATGTTGCAAACCTTCAGTTGATGACATTTTTGCGCGGATATCAGTTCAAATCTAATGGTAAACGGTTAGCCGTTTTCGATGATGAAGTCATTGTTGAAGCTATTTCTAGATCTAAGCTTCAACCCTCTTAAACACTTGTTTCGTTTTTTTGAACAACGACAACCATCTGCTGCATTCACATGAGGTAGATTTCATGGCTCAGACTTTTCTCAGGTCGCTTATGCCCAACTTCCTTAAAAACACTAACCACCCGTTTGATGAAACTGTTCAATCCCAGAGGCAAACGCCTGAGACTGAAAAATTGCTTGCCTCCCAAATGAATGATCTGCAAGATTCACCAGTTACCTCATGGGTTAATCTTACTAGCCAATCGCCTGAATTAGTTGAAGAGGAAGTGATTGCGGCAACTCGACCGACTTTTGACAAACGGCGGAAAACGAGTTGGTGGAATGCGTGGAGTCTGCCAAGAAAAGCAACCGCTTTGGCGATCATCATCGCTGTGGTTCCGGTAGCCGCCATTGGAGGGATTGCTTATACGTTGGCAAGTCGCATTATCACGGCACAGATCATTACAGAGCAAGAGAGCCGTATCGCTGCCGTGAGAAGCGGCGTAAGTGCAATCATCAATGGGTTTGTTGAAGAGGCTGAAACGCTTTCCAAGTTATCCTTTTTGGCAGACGAAACGTTAAACAAAACGATTTCGGTAGAGCAAAAGATCAGGTTACTGGACAATTTTATTGAGGCTAGCCACGGAAAATACGATAATATTGCCGTGTTTGATCCAAGCGGCGATTTGCTGTTTCAATCCAATTCATCTCAGCCCTTGAGCAGCGATGACAACTACAGTAACCGCGAGTCTTTTCAGCATGCGCTCAGAACCCAATCTGCTGCCGTTGGTAACCCGAAAATAACGATAGCGTCGAGTGATAGTCAGCTAGAAGTAGCCGCACCTATTCGCCAAGTTGGAACAGGTGAAATCTTGGGTGTTGTTCTGATTCAAATGTCGTCAACGCATTTGAATGAAATATTTGAACCCATTGAGGCTCATGCCTGGGAATATCAGTTGATTGATTCTGATGGGCAGATTTTTGCCGCCGCTGAAACAGAATTAATTGGTCAGCAGGCTGAAGCCGATTATGAGGAATTACCTCAGTCCTGGGCACAAATCGTGGCACAAGTTAAGGGAGATGCCGTCCTGACTGAAGTTGCGATAGATCGCAATGACCAGGAACAAGTGCTGGTCAGTTTTACGCCCATTTCAGAGTTAGAGGGAGTGATTCATCCGGGTTGGGGAGTGAGTATTTCTCGCCCTACAGCGCAAGCTTTTGCGCCTCTGAGTGAACTCCGCCAAATTCTATTCATTGGAATGGGCACGACCACCTTACTCGTAGGAATGATCACCGCCATCCTGGCGCACCGCACGACCCGTCCACTGCTGGCTGCAACACATGCTGTGGAGAAAATGGGTCGAGGAGAATTGGATACTCGTTTGGATGTGCAAGGAACAGATGAGATGGCAGTTCTCTGTAGCACAATCAACGGTATGGCAGAGCAACTAGAGGAGTTTGTGCAGCAAAAAAACCAACTGCACAGTCGGATACTGGAATTACTGTTGGAAGTTGATCCCGTCAGTAAAGGCAATCTGTCAATCCGTGCCAATGTGACGGACGATGAAGTGGGGACGATCGCTGACTCGTATAACTCCATTATTGAGAGTTTGCGACGGATCGTGATTGAAGTCCAAACTGCCACCGATCAAGTCGAAACGACCACAAACGACAGCAAGGGACTTGTCCAAGCACTTGCCGGAGGGGCGTTGCAACAGTTGGAGAAAATTACAGCAGCCATCCAGCGAATTCAAACAATGGCTGACTCAATCCACGCCGTTGCGACGAACGCCAAAGCCGCAGAAGTCACTGTTCAACAAGCGACTGAAACCGTCCAACAGGGCAATGAACTGATGAACTTAACGGTAGACGGAATTGTGGCGATTCGAGAAACTGTTGCAGAAACGGCGAAAAGGGTCAAACATCTGGGAGAGTGTTCTCAAAAGATCTCGACAGTTGTGAGTTTGATTAAGAGTTTTGCAGAGCAAACCAATGTTTTGGCGCTCAATGCCTCGATCGAAGCGGCTCGTGCGGGTGAAGAGGGGCGAGGCTTTGCGATCGTTGCCGAGGAAGTCCGAGAGCTAGCCCAACAATCCGCGAAAGCCACTACTGACATTGAAAAACTGGTGTCTAGCATTCAACGGGCGACTGGTGAAGTAGTGGATGCGATGGAATTTGGGACTCAGCAAGTCGTCTCTGGAACCCACTTGGTCGATCAAACTCGTTTGGAATTAACTCAAATTGTCACAGCCAATGATCAAATCAATCAAGTTGTGAAAGCGATCGTCCAATCGACTGTTGAACAAGCGCAAAACTCTGAGATTATCACCCAAACAATGGCAGAAGTAGCGGCAATTGCAGAAAATACCGCAATATCCGCAGCCGATGTGTCTGCTTCCTTCAAAGAACTGCTCGCTGTCGCCAAAGTGCTGCAAGGAAGCGCCAGCCAATTCAAAGTTTAGTAGTGTCAGATATTCGATCGATGACTCAGCGAGAAACGAATTATGTTGATGTCCTCTGATGTTCACGACCAAGCCTATCAATTTTTCATTGAAGAGGCTCCTGAGCTGCTGCAAGTGATTGAAACAGAGCTACTCACGTTGAGATCTGAGCGTAGCCCTACTAAAATTCATGAGTTGATGCGAGCCGCGCACTCGATCAAGGGAGGAGCCGCATTTGCAAGACTCGAAGGAATCGTTACCATCGCCCATCGACTAGAGGACATTTTCAGGGCACTCTACAGTGAGACGGTAGAAATCGACGTTGATCTCGAAGGCTTGCTGCTACAAGCCTATGATTGTCTCCGGTTGCCCCTGATGGAGCAGATCGAAACTCGATCCTTTAACTCAGCATCAGCCCTTACCGCAGCTGACCTTATCTTTACTCAAATTGAAGAACGTCTGGGAGATGCGCTCACCCAAATTGATTACTACATACCTAGCTCTGGCGATCTAAATGTTGATATTGTTCTATCCATTTTTGAAACTGATATAAAACAAGGGCTAGAACGCCTTACTACGATCGTTGCTGACTCCAAAAATGATCAGATTTTTAGAGAGCTACGAACGCAAGCAGAAGTGTTTGGTAGATTGGCTGAATTTCTGAACTTGCCAGGGTTTGGAACGATCGCTCAAACCACTTTAGTCGCGCTAGAGACTTGCCCTGATCAGGTGTTACACATTGCCCAATTAGCACTCGCTGATTTTAAAGCAGGCAAAGACGCTGTTTTGGCAGGCGATCGGACCCACGGCGGCAACCCTTCACCTGATCTGATCGCATTGGCAGCGATCCCCGTTATTGACGAAGCACCCGCCGCGATATTCAACCCAGCCATTGCCTTCCTAAATCCAGAAACTGAGGACGAAGCATCCGCCGCGATATTCAACCCAGCCATTGCCTTCCTAAATCCAGAAACTGGGGTTGAACAGTCAGAAGATCCGCCTCTTTGTTTGGAAGAGTTGTTAAGTGGAGAGCAATCGGTTACAGCCGCAGATACAAGTGATAACAGCCCCGTTTTCCTGCTTGAAACGAACATTGCCGATGCATTTCTCACTGTTGCCGATGTTCCGATCGCTGAAACTGAAAATGACGCGCCTACCACCACAACCGAACTCAATCTGAGTTCCACTCTTAGCTCTGCTATTGTAGTTTCGCAGACAACAGGTTTTTCTTCAATTCAGCCTGTTCCAAAGCAGGAATCGCCTCAGACTCTTCAGCTTGCTCAAGAGCCACTTTCCGTTAAAATTAGGCAGAGATCAGCCTCCACCTCAGCCACACCCACCATTTCAGTCCGGGTTGACCTGGCTCGATTAGAGCGGATGAATAATCTATTGGGTGAATTAACAATTAACCGCAATACGTTTGCACTTGAGAATGAACAAGCACAGGAGGCGATTCAGGAATTATTTCATCGCTTTTCCCGTTTTCGAGAAATCACCGAGCAGGTGCAAAATCTATCAAATGTTATGTTGGTTGCGTCGGAACGTCCTGATTATGTCAAAAGGACAACCTTTTCTAACTTTTCGGTTGCCAAGTTTGATTCTCTAGAAATGGATCGCTATGGATCTGTACACACCTTGCTCCAAGGAATCCTAGAAGAAGTAGCACAACTCGAAGAAGCGGTCAACGATGTTGCCTTGTTTACTGGGCGATCGAAGCGAATCATGCGTCAAGAGCATCAAATGCTTTCTCAACTGCGGGATCAATTGATGTGGTCGCGCATGTTGCCGATCGGTGAAGTGCTCAACCGTTTCCCCAGAGTGTTACGGGATTTGTCTACAGCTTACCATAAACCCGTCAGCTTGAAACTTACAGGAACAGAAGTACAAGTTGAAAAAGCCATTCTAGAGAAACTTTATGACCCACTTTTGCACTTACTTCGGAATGCATTCGATCATGGCATTGAACCACCGAATGTTCGATTTCAACGCGGAAAACCGGAGCAAGGCGAAATCGAGATTCGAGCCTATCACCAGAGCAACCAAACCGTTATTGAAGTAAGAGATGATGGTCAAGGACTCAATTTAGAGCGTATCTGTTCTAGGGCACTCGAACGAGGCTTGTTGTCACCAGAACACTTAGCTGCGTCTTCTGCGGCTCGACTCTTTGAACTGATCTTTGAGCCAGGTTTTTCCACGGCTAGTCAGGTTAGCGAACTTTCTGGACGGGGAGTTGGGCTAGATGTCGTCAGAGCGCAGCTACAATCGCTGAAAGGAAGCGTTACCGTAACCTCCTCGCCTGGACAAGGTTCAACTTTTACCTTACGATTGCCGTTTACACTGACGATCGCTAAACTACTGATCTGCTCAGTCGGTTCCACAACGGTTGCACTGCCGATCGACAACATCACCAAGATTCTTTCCCAAGCCGATCCAACTTACCGAGCCGATAATCGGTCATTTTTAACATGGCAAGACCAATCAATTCCCATTTATCGATTGGTCGATCTTTTAGGCTACAACTGTCCACTACCGGAAGCCTTCGACGTAGCAGTTTCTGTCTCTTCAGCAGAAAACAAAACTCCATCTCTGCTGATCATGCACCGAGAGCAAGAAGTGTTTGCAATCGAAGTTGATCATCTCATTGCTGAGCGAGAACTGGTAATCAAACCCTTTGGATCGATCATTATTCCTCCCAACTATGTTTCTGGCTGCACTATTCTGGGAAACGGTATTCTAATTCCCGTGATTAATGGAGCGATTTTGCTAGAAGCGTTTCTAGCGCCGAATCAAAGTACTCTTGCCATCGCTCCTTTTGCCAAATTGTTAGCCCCTGACAAGCCTTTGTTTGCCTCTGAGGGCATCATTTCCAATACGACCCATGCCATATCAACAGTGCTGATTATTGATGACTCTGCCACCGCTAGACAAGCGTTGGTTTTCACATTACAAAAAGCGGGCTATCGAGTTTTGCAGGCACACGATGGATGGGAAGCGATCGAACAACTTCAAGGCAATTCAGTAGTGCAACTAATCATTTGTGATCTCGAAATGCCTAATATGAATGGTTTTGAGTTTCTCGACTATCGTCGCCAAGATCCTCAACTGGCAAAAATCCCTGTGGCAATGCTGACAACTCGTAGCAACAGCAAACATCATGACTTAGCAATGCATCTGGGTGCCAATGTTTACTTCACTAAACCTTACATTGAACTGGAGCTTTTATCGGCGATCGAAACCCTGCTCAACTCAAATGTACCTCACAATCTTCCTAATCAATGAGACTGTGGCGATCGGAAAATGTAGTGCAGGCAAGACGCCTGCGCGATTCTATGCGAATTTTACGAGTCATACCAATTCGATAAATTCTTGCTACAGATACACTCGCTCACTGTAAGGGCGAACGGCGGTTCGCCCTTACGAAGATATGTTGCCCATAAAAATAAATTGGTATCACACAGGATCATTAGAATTAGAATTCTAAGAATTATAAAAAATTATAGGTAATCTGCCTAAATACTTATCGAGAACTAAATTTATTTTTGGGGCGATACTTCGCGTCGCATCAAAATAAATAATAATTTTATAGCCGGTTTATATTATTTAGTCTATTCTTAACCTCTATCCAATATGAACCTTTAACTTGATATTTTCTAATAGTTAAAGTAATAGTTAAAGCGTTGTTTAAATCAAACGGCCTGCAAGGTATAGCAGTAGCCAGCATGGTTAGGACATTGCCCAAGGCTGAAAGGCAAACGGTCAATCAATCCTGACTCAGCACTCAGTCCTCAGAACTCAGCACTTAGCTATAGGGGTGGTTCACGAATCGTTCCTACGCAAGAAGTTTGTAATCCCAAAAATCAACCTTTCAAACAACCTCGCATATCAAGTTCGTTTGAAAACCAGATCTGGTTTTATATATCGTTCAAGCGGATTTTGTGTGACTGGGAAACATGGAAAATTGCAGGGGCATCCCAGTTGGACTCTACAAAATCAGGATGCTCTCGAACGGCTCGTCTGGTATTAAAGCTTTGTGGATCGACATGTTTTGCCAATTTGAAAAATTGATGAAGGGCTTATGTTCCACAGAAAGGAAACGGCAGTTCTGGTTTCACTGCTTCTCATTACATCTGGATTAATTGTTGGAGGGTTTTGGTGGGCTGGTGGTTGGTCTAGTCTTGGCAGAAGTAATACCAGGGAGGAACTCCAACAGAACGAACAAGAAAAAGCCAAAACCTTTGCCGAAGTACTCACTGCTCCATCGGGACTATTTAACTATGGAGGCAGCACAACTTGGGCACCTCTTCGAGTAACAGTAGATCCGGTTATCCAAACTAGCTTGCCACAATTCAGATTGCGTTATATCAATCCTAGCAACGGTAAGCCGGGTTCGGGTTCGGGTATCAAAATGTTGTTAGAGGGTCAGCTTGCTTTCGCTCAATCCTCCCGCCCCCTTGAACAGGAAGAATACCAACAGGCACAACAACGCGGTTTTACCCTCGAACAAATCCCTGTAGCGATCGACGGAATTGCGATCGTCGTTCATCCAAATCTGAATATTCCTGGCATTACGATTGCTCAACTCAAAGACATCTACACAGGCAAACTCAACAACTGGAGTCAACTCGGTGGCGCAGATCTTCCCATCACTCCCTACTCTCGTTCTAGAGCAGCAGGGGGAACGGTAGAATTCTTTGTAGACAATGTTTTGGAAGGTGAAGAACTGGGTTCTAATGTCAAGATTGTGGATGATACCACCGTTGGACTAAGAGAAGTTTCCGCAGATCCAGGTGGTATCTATTATGCCACTGCCATTGAGGTAGTGCCTCAGTGTAAGGTCAAGCCTTTGGCGATCGGACATAAACCCGATCAACTGGTTCCTCCCTATCAGGAACCACTTGTGGAACCTTCCCAATGTCCTGAACAGCGCAACCGTTTGAACAACGCAGCGATACAGAGTGGAGAATATCCAATTACCCGCCGCCTATTTGTGATCATTAAGCAAAACGGTCAAGTGGATGAGCAGGCGGGCAGGGCTTATGCTGATCTGCTATTGAGTGATCAAGGGCAGGAATTGATTAACAGTTCTGGCTTTATTAGCATTCGCTAGCCAATTGAACCCAAAATCGATCTGTCCTGAGTTTGTCACTATTTTGTCTCAAGTTTGTCCACTATTGTTCACTTAACTAAAGGAGTAATCCATTGTTCGCTCATCCAGCATTCAAGCCCAAAATACATCATCACGGAGTTTTGTCATGTCTTCTCATCCTCCTAAGAGACAGCTAAACCCATTTGCTAGAGTCAAAGAACAATTCCTCGCACCACCAGAACAATTGCTAGAGCAGGCTTATCAAGCTGCATTGAAAATTGAATTCATTGAAGGCAAATATTTCAATGGTGAAAAGGTCTTCAACAATGCTCAAATTGAGTTTCCACAAGCAGAGTTCGAGCAAAATCTGGATACTCTTGAACGGAGCATGAAGGGATTCAATTCGAGTCGATCGGCACCTGGCAAGCTTGGACAAGACTATTTGATGAAGTCGATATTTGCAGAGGGAATATTAGCAAAATACACGATCGATCAAAACACATCTGCCCTGGCTCCGTTCTCATCTCCAGGCATAACCCCCGGCTCAGCCAATCACAAACCTCACTCGCTAGCTGTCAATATCATTGATGTCAGATCTGTCCCAAGTGAGTTGTTGGTTGCAAAGAGAAACAATCAAACTCAAAAAAACCATTCAAGCTCTCAAACACGCGCCGAATCAGACAACGAAAAGCCAGGAGTCCTACCAAGGTCAATTAGAAAGACGATCGACAAGATCAAGAACGATCTAGATCCTGAGGCGGAAAAAGAGGTTGTCAATAACTTTCGTCGATCTAGAGCTAAAACAGTGATTGCTCTGAGGCTTTTGGCGTTGTTGGTGATTGTGCCTCTATTGACACAACAGATATCTAAAAATTTCTTGTTTCTGCCGATCGTAGGGAATTTCCGTGGAGAGGAAGCACCCGCTTTCATCAACACTGAAATGAAGGAAGAAGCACTCGAAGAACTCCATATCTTTGAAGAAGAACTTAAATTGGACAGCTTGATAAGTTCAGCCCCGCCGATCGCGCCAGAAGTGATAGAGGAGCAAGTTAAACACAAGGCTGTTGAAATCGAAGAGGAATTTCGTCACAAGAGTAATGGCGCGATCAGCAATATTCTTGCTGACATGTTGGCACTGGTAGGGTTCGCTCTGGTCTTGTTGTTCAGGCGATCCGATATTGCCGTCCTCAAATCCTTCATTGATGGTCTTGTGTCTGGTCTTAGCGACAGCGCCAAAGCGTTTGCCATTATTCTGTCAACTGACATGTTTGTGGGTTTCCACTCTCCTCACGGATGGGAAGTGGTACTGGAAGGATTGGCAAATCACTTGGGAGTTGCAGCCAATCACAGTATGATCTCTCTCTTTATCGCAACGGTTCCTGTTGTGGGTGATACGGCGTTCAAGTATTGGATCTTCCGATCGCTAAGCCGGATGTCTCCTTCAACGGTGGCTACTCTCAAGGAGATGAACGAATAAGGAGAAGAATAGAGTCTTGCATATCGCGTAACACGTTACAAATGACTCACTAATCCACAGCATTCACCCAGACCAATTCTCCTGTACCCTTCCCTCCGGCAATAACCCCGGAGCGTCACTTCATCTCCCTCGACGAGAAACGATCGCACTTCTCCCGTAGGTAGAGCAATCGGCTGCGTTCCTCGTTGCGTTAACTCCAATAAACAGCCTTGTGTGTCTGCTTCAGCCCCCGAAACCGTGCCACTCGCTAATAAATCTCCAGGACGGAGATTACAACCGTTACTGGTATGGTGAGTCAGCATTTGTGCCACCGTCCAATACATTTGCTGAAACGAGCTACGGCTTAAGCATAAGGGCGCTATTTTCTCCCGGCGCATTTGAGCAGAAGAGAACAGCACCTCCAGCGTTAGGTCAATTCCACCCTGTTGTTGGTTAGCAGAGGACGAGAGGTAGGGTAAGGGCGGTGGATCATCTGAAGCCCGCAAAAACGCAGGACAGCGGAACGGGGCAAGGGCTTCCAGCGTCACAACCCAGGGGGAAATTGTGGTGACAAAACTCTTTGCTAGAAAGGGTCCAAGTGGTTGATATTCCCAGGCTTGAATATCTCGCGCCGACCAGTCATTCACCAGGCAAAGCCCAAAAAGATGATCTTCCGCTCGATCGATCGCAATCGGTTGCCCTAGTTCGTTCCCTATCCCCACAAAGCAACCCACTTCTAGCTCGTAGTCTAACATTTGGGAGAGGGCAAATGTGGGAGCAATGTCCTCCAGTCGTTTCTGTTGACCATGAGGACGCTGAATTGGAGTGCCACTGGGAAAAATCGAGGATGCCCGCCCATGATAGGCGATCGGCACATACTTGTAATTAGGCAGCAGCGGGTTGTCCGGACGAAATAGCTTGCCGACATGGGTGGCATGAAAAATAGAAGCGTAGAAATCAGTGTAGTCGCCAATCGTGGCGGGTAAAAGCAATTGCGCGTCTGACATGGGAACGAGAATCTGGCTGGCAGGTGGATGTGCTTGTCCCGTTCGCAACAATTGGCTGAGATGATGGCGTAACTGCAACAAAGCGGTTCTTCCCATTGCCATGAGTGGATTTAAGGTCGGAGCGGAGCAGGCCGCTTGCAGGGGGGCAGATAGCTCTTGAAGCAGTCCGGTGGCGCAACACGCGGTTAAGTCCAGAATTTGGTCGCCGATCGCCACACCAATCCGAGGCGTCTCCGCGATACCCTGTCGTTGAAACACCCCGAATGGCAGATTTTGAATCGGAAAATCGGTGTCCGCTTGATTTGCTGATTCAACCCAACTGTGCAAATTCAGATCGTGAGTGGCATCAATGGAGCAGACCATAGGAATCCCAGGGTATGAAGATCGTCGATCGGTTCCTGGAAAGAACAGGAACCGAAGGAGCGGAAGAACTGTTGCCGAGAAAGTTCAATTTCGGGTATGGAGAGGGAACGATCGCGCCAACTCACTTCTGTGGGGCTGAATTGGAACTGGGCGATCGACGGTTCCTCAAGAATTGCCAGTGCCTCATCGAGTATGAGGCTTTGCTGATAGGCAAATGCGGCGAGAATAGCCACGTTCAAGAAACCGTGCATGATTGTGGAATCGCTCTCTGGTTGATACGTTAGACGATAGTTGCCGCGTAAGGCATGATGCAATCCAGCCGTTGCCTTAAAAGGGATTTGAGCCTTGGCAAGTGACAAAATGTGTTGGCTGAGTTGGATACTGTCAGGAAACGCATCACGGGTGATGCCACCTGTGCGAAGTTTTGCGGCTGCACCAGTCTGTTGCAAAATTTCTAGATACGGTTCTAAATCCGCATCAAATGGAATTTCAAAAAAAGTGTCCACTTCAGCCGGTAGATTAAGACAGACCTGCTGGATCTCAGCCGGTGAAAGCGGTACAACTTCCAAAGCATTAATACCAATCTGATAGTCACGCTGCAATGCTGTTTCTCTAATCTGGTGTATTTGCTCCAGTTCTGTCGCCCAGTTTTTAGAAAGAATAACACTCAGTGACCAGGGTTTGGATAAATACATTGCCCTATGAAAGGTGGGCAGGAGGCTGATCCATTCATGCAGGCGGAAGGCTGGCAAAACGAATCGATCGAGCATCCAGCCATGAGGGGAAGAGTGAGCGCGATCGTAAATTGTCATTGACTCAGGCAGACCGATCTGGGCGGGGGGAAAGAGTCCGGCATAGTCCACGATCGATGAGAGAAGTCGTTTGAGCGATGTCAACATGAGGTTGCACCTCCTCTAATCTTCTTTTGCGAATTTTATCGACGCCAAGCAATCTCCTGTTGGTCATGGGCTTTTGCTTGGGCTACCAGGATGACGGCTGGCTCAAGCTTAATAGTTGATCATTTCTACTGGACGAGCTTGAAAAGTTAAATCTATAATCTAATTATGGCTTCCCAGTTGGGTTTATTAACCCATTCTGAGGAGCTTCAGGAACTCCACAACAGAAACGTTCCGCTGTTGCAGCCAACTCCCCAAAGAGTGCGACTCCACCCATAAAGGCTGCTTTTGCAGTTTACACAGCTTAGCTTGTGTAACTTCGGGCTAAGAGAATATCTGAGAAGTGGTGAAAATCCCTTTTTCAGGCATCCCCTAAGACTGTAAGCATTGATTGTAGAAGTGAGATGTTCCTTTTTATAACTTAGTTAACGCTTCAACTCTGGTTTTTGCTTCAGCTGTTGGATTCACTTGTATAGCAATCCCAAATCAATTGTGAGAAAACCCAAAGGGGTTTGGGGACTTCGTCAAGGAGGGAGCAGTGCCCCCTCCACCCCCTGCTTACAAATGATTTAGGGCTGCTATAGTTCTGATCGAGCGCCAACTCTTTGGTCAGCGATCTGGTCAGCGATCGTTCTTTACATCGGTCTATCAAAAACCTGCTATCTCATCTGTTTTTGTATTCAGATCAACGGATTGTCAGGCATGGATTGTTCTCTTAAAATTTTTCCTCTGTTCAGGAGGAACCTGATGACTCAGTTCTTTCCTATTCTCGGCTTTGACCA
>JAAUSF010000062.1 GCA_012033255.1 Cyanobacteria bacterium RU_5_0 | reverse complement strand
GGTAAGCGCAGGGGAACAGCAGCAGACCCGACCAGCCAACGAAGACGAATCTGTCGCGCTTGAGCCAGTCATCGAGGACATCAAACCATCCTCGTTGAGCTTGGGCGCGTCCCATTGCTATGGTCATCTCATAACCTCTTAATATGACGCGATCTCCTCTGAGTCAGAACCATTTACCTGCATTAAGGGGTGGAATCTAAACTAAGAGGATGAAACGAACCTTGAACATGACGTTAGGAGATATGGAATGCGAATGATCGCCTTTCCCATACCTAATCTCCCCCACAATAGTCTCTTATAAACAGTGAGCTTTGCTGAGAGAGGATTTAACGTTTCTATATGATAGGGATATCCGAGAAATTTTACAATCTGATACGTGTTCTTCTCAGAAAGTGTTTTGCTTAACATTTTTTAAGATTCCTGGGTGATGAACCGATCGACTCTTCCCATCTCTCAATTTCTCAGCTAGTAGAACCGTAAAATCTCTTAGTTCAACGTAGAGCGTAATCAGACTTATGGCTGCACCGATCGCACCTAATCCTTCCAAAAATGAGAACCATCTTATCCTTCGTCAAGAAGTATTAGGTTCTCGTCGTTTAAGTAACTATTTTTGGGCAACCGTCTCGCTCTTGGGTGGTATTGGCTTCTTCCTTTCCAGCCTTTCCAGCTACTTGAAAATCAACCTGTTGCCGTTTTCTGACCCAACTCAACTGGTCTTTATCCCTCAAGGCATCGCGATGGGATTCTATGGGTTGGTTGGTTTGCTACTCGGACTTTACCTCTGGCTCATCATCCTCTGGGATGTTGGGGGTGGCTACAACGAATTCAACAAAGAGACACAGACCTTTACAGTATTTCGCTCCGGCTTTCCAGGGAAGAACCGTCGGATTGAGTTGACCTATCCGTTAGAAGATATACAAGCCATCCGAGTAGAGATCAAAGAAGGGCTGAATCCTCGTCGAGTATTGTACTTAAGAATCAAAGGGAAAGGTGAAATCCCGCTAACTCCGGTGGGTCAACCGATACCACTTTCAGAATTAGAAAATCAGGGGGCAGAATTCGCTCGTTTCTTAGGTGTCCCACTTGAGGGGTTATAGGTGTCCCAAAGCAAGTGTGATCCTCCAACGTCGAAATTTTGCTCTCTTCGTCGATGGTTTGGCATTGTAGCGATCGTTCCGGCTCTAGTAGGGGTCGCTACTGGAAATATCACCTCTGCCCAAATCACGCCTGATGAGACCCTGGGAAATGAACGGTCTCGTGTTAACCCTAATGCCAGCCTGGATTCTTCAGGAACGAGGGGCGATCGCGTTGACGGTGGAGCCGTGCGAGGTGAAAACCTGTTTCACAGCTTCGCTGAATTTAACATTCGAGAGGGGCAAAGGCTCTATTTTTCCAATCCAGACGGCATTCGCAATATCATCAGTCGCGTTACAGGAGACAATTTCTCAGATATCCAGGGAACCTTGGGCGTTTTGGGAGATGCCAATCTATTTCTGCTTAATCCGAATGGCATCGTCTTCGGTGCCAATGCCAGCTTAGATATTAGAGGCTCATTTATCGGCAGTACAGCCGACAGCCTTGTGTTTGCTGACGGGACTCAGTTTAGCGCCACTAATCCGTCTTCAACACCCTTATTGACGGTGAGTGTGCCGATCGGCTTACAGTTTGGCGGCACTCCAGGCAACATTACAGTTCAATCTGGAACAATCAGTTCAACAGCCACAGTATTAGGTGGTTTGAACGTTGATCCAGGCAGCACTTTGGCGTTAATCGGCGGCAATTTGATTCTGGATGGAGGAATATTGACTGCACCGGGAGGACGGGTAGAGCTAGGCAGTGTTGTCAGTTCAGGACTGGTCAGTCTCGTTCCAATTGGACAAGGATTTACGTTTGGGTATGATGACGTTGAGACATTTGGCACCATTCGCTTAACCGATCGATCGATTGTCAGAACTGACGGACAACCCAACAGTGGTGATATCCAGGTTCAAGCACGTCGCCTCGTGATCCGAGATCAATCCCAGATGGCAACTTCAACTTCTGGGTTTGGGCAAGGCGGCGATCTGATTATCCGGGCTACAGACTCTGTGGAATTAATTGGTGGATTGTTCAATTCCAGTTCAATTTTGCTAACAGGCTTAGCCTCTAACAGTCAATCGATTCGCCCAGGAGGGGGAGATGCCGGAAACATCACCATCACAACGGCGAACCTGGTCATTCTTAATGGAGCGCAAATTACCTCGTTCACGGATGGAGGGGGAAATAGTGGCAACATCGCCATTAACGCCTCGTCCATTCGTCTTAGTGGAGGAGAATCTAATTTTTCTAGCAGTATTTCCAGTGAAACTCGTAGCACTGAACCGTTCGCGGGAGAGGCTGGCACTATCCGCATCAACACCGATCGGCTGCTCGTCGAGAACGGGGCACAAATCCTTGCCATCACTCGCGGAGACGGGAATGCTGGCAACATCATCATCAATGCTTCTGAATCCGTGATTTTGCAAGGAACACGAGAAGGCAGTTTTCAAGCTCCTGCCCCGGCTCCCACGCCTGCCCCGGCTCCCATTCCCACGCCTGCCCCAGTTCCCGGAGTACCTGGAGAACCCGGAGGACCAGGTGGTAGTCCGGGTCGGGATGCCCCTGCTGCTGTTCCTTCCCCCACAAACGTTCCTTTTCCATCAGAACTGTTTCAATCCGCAACCGATCCGCCTGCGGGAATTGATAACCCCAATCGATCGAGTGTCACCAGCCTGATCGCGGCTCAATCTCAAGGGTCAGGCAACGGCGGCAACCTAACCCTTCGTACCAGACAACTGATTCTCCAGGATGGTGGACAACTCTCTGCGACGGCTTTCAGACAGGGAGATGCCGGAAATGTCACTATCTATGCTTCAGAATCGATCGAACTAGGGGGGCTTCGCTCACCCGATCGCTTTGTAGGCAGCAGCATCTCGGCTCAAGTTGATGCCACGGCGTCCGGAGATGGCGGCAATTTAACCATCACCACTCGCCGATTAACTCTGCGCGACGGCACTCGAATTTCTGTCGGAACCGCAGAGGGGAGCCGAGGAAATGGCGGTAACGTGACGGTCATTGCGTCTGAGTCGATCGATCTCTCAGGAAGCAATGAGTTTTTGAATCCCACAGGGACAAGACTGGTCAGACGTGCCAGTGCCCTTTCGGGTGAAAGTCGGGGACGGGGCGATGCCGGAAATGTCACCGTTCAGACAGGCGAGTTGATTATCCAAGATGGAGGAGCGATCGTCCTACGAACAGAGGGAGATAGCGCCGATGCAGGCGACTTAAACCTGACAGCCGACTCGATTTTTCTAGACAATGGATCAATCACCACTGAAACCGAATCAGGCAATGGCGGCGATATTGCCTTGCAACTGAGCGATCGGTTATTGCTTCGTGATGACAGCGAAATATCTACCAGTGCAGGGGTTGAGGGAGCAGGAGGAGATGGCGGCAATATTACAATCGATGCGAGTTTTGTCATTGCTTTTCCATCAGAGAACAGCGACATCACCGCCAATGCTTTTTCGGGGAGCGGTGGGGAAGTTGACATCACCGCTGAACGAGTTTTCGGATTGATTCCCCTTAGTCGAGAAGACCTGCAAGCCCAATTAGGTACGAGTGATCCTGAAGAGCTAGACCCCGATCGTCTTCCTAGCAGCGACATCACTGCCATTTCTCAAACCGCTCCTCTGTTGAGTGGACAAATTATTTTCAACACACCTGAATATGACCCTAGCCAGGGATTAATCGAGTTACCCACAGAGACGATCGACACTGCTAGGCTGATTGCTCAAAGCTGTACGGCAACGAATCAAGCCAACATCGAACAGAATGAATTTTTCATCACCGGACGAGGGGGAGTTCCTCCAAGTCTTGATGAACCGCCCGGAGTTCCCGCCATATCCACCGACTGGGTAACGTTGGATGCCGTAGAGCAAAATGCTCAGGAGACATCAGAGATCCTCGATCCGGAGTCAGAAAGCCAACTATCGGCAGCGCAAGACTCTGAAGAGCCGATCGTCGAAGCTCAGGGCTGGGTCGTGAATGCTGACGGAGCCGTGGTCTTAGTCGCTGAAGCACCTACGGTTACGTTCCAGAGCAATCTGGAGGAACCAGTCTATTGCTCGACTCGTTGAAGGTTGAACGAGTTGTTGCATTTTTTGCGTGGTAGGGCATTCTACGGTTGGAATCCATTAAGATTTCTTAGTTCATACCGTCGTTTAAAGACGACCTTGCACCTCATCACGGTATCGTCGCCATGCAAGCAAAGAAAGCCTCCAATAGTCGCTCTGCCTCCACTCTAGCCTCCCGAACTCTAAAAACCGTAGGGATTGTCGTCACACTATATTCGCTGCTGGATATCGTGCTCACATCCATGCCCTATCAGATTCTTGATCCACAATGGCAAGTTAATTTCACGACACTAGCCGTCGATCGCGGCATCGTCCCCTTAATTGGAATTGTTTTGTTCTTGACTGGATTTTGGATTGACAGCAGTTCGGGAATGCTACCAGAGCGGAAAAGTATCTGGCAAGATCCTCGGCTTTGGGGACTGATTTTTGCCAGTATTCTCGGCGCATTCTTCCTTGTTCTGTTTCCGTTGCATTTGAACAATGTCCGCTTAGGCTATCAAAGTTCACTTGAGACGATTAGCCAGCAAGTAACAGATGCTCAAACACAATTACCTGCTCAAGTGACTCAAGAAATTGAATCTCAGCGACAGCAAATTAATTTGCTATTACCTGCAACAGATGAACAACTAAATGAACTCATTCAAGCGAATCGGCTAACTCAAGAACAAGCTGATTTAATTCGCAAATTTAAGCAAGATCCGAGCCAAATTGAGGTCTATCTCAAGCAGAAGCAAGATGAAATGATGACGCAATTACAGACTCAAGTTGGGATTGGTCAAGAACAGCTACAACAGCAGCTTCAGACTGAAGCACTCAAGTCTGGATTGCGCGTCAGTATTGGCAGCTTGTTACTGTCTATTGGCTTCATTGTGATCGGTTGGATGGGGCTTAGAAATTTACGACAAATGTAGAGATAACTAATATAAAATCCGCTTGAATATAACCTTTGTACACGGGCGAACAATGGTTCGCCCCTATGAATAAGCTGAACCCTATTCAATCTGCACATCACAAATTTCTAGAATTCTTGTGGAATGGGCATCTTGCCCGTCCACTTGTGCAAAATAAAACTTGGAATACCTGAAGAAAAGCTTTTTGATTTTTGATTTTTGAATTGCTATTCGTCTTAACCCATTATGTTCTCAATTTACATTCTCACCTACAACGAAGAGATCGATATTGCAGCATGTATTGAATCAGCGTTGCTGTCAGATGATGTGATTGTGGTGGATTCATGCAGCCCCGATCGCACCATCGAAATTGCCAGTCGCTATCCCGTTCGGATTGTTGAGCATCCGTTTGAAAGTCACGGTAAACAACGAACTTGGATGCTAGAATCAGTGCTCCCAAAATATGAATGGGTTTACATTCTAGAAGCGGATGAGCGAATGACTCCAGAGTTGTTTCAAGAGTGTTTGGCGGCAATGCAAAGCGATCGCTACGTTGGGTATTATGTGGCAGAGCGAGTCATGTTTATGGGGCGCTGGATTCGTCGCAGCACTCAATATCCTCGCTATCAATTGCGCTTGCTGCGCCACGGTAAAGTTTGGTTTGGCGACTATGGACACACTGAACGGGAAGTGTGCGAAGGTGAAACGGGATTTCTAAAACAGACCTATCCTCATTACACCTGTAGTAAAGGATTAAGCCGATGGATTGAGAAACACAATCGCTATTCAATGGATGAGGCGATCGAAACTCTGCGTCAACTCAATTCAGGTTATGTTAACTGGCATGATTTGTTCTTTGGCGCAACTGAAGTTGAACGACGCAGGGCACTAAAAGATGCGTCGCTGCGGATGCCTTTCCGTCCCTTAGTGCGTTTCTTCTACATGTATTTCATCTTGGGTGGCTGTTTGGATGGTCAAGCTGGTTTTGCCTGGTGTACGCTGCAAGCATTCTATGAATACCTGATTTTGCTCAAGGTTTGGGAACTGCGATATATGCCGCCAGCTAACTCAGAAGCGAACAACTCAGAAGCGAAATCGATCGGCATCCCTCTCCGGTAGTGGATTAAATCTCACGCCATGTGCAACGTGTTGACATCTCTTGTGGGATGGGCGTCTCGCCCGTCCAGATCGGCCTACCCCACCAGAAATAGTGTTTTATACCATCTGTAGCCCTTTTTTAGACTAGTTGGTGTTACATATAGTGTTGATGGGTGGGAAAACTTTTTGAGCCACGCTATATTTTGTCTAGCCAATTCAAAGATGGGTGCGATCGCCGCTTTGCGTTATAGTACTTTTGTACTAATCTCTAAGAACCTATCCGAAACCCCATTTTGTAGGGTGGGCAATGCTCACTCTACCTGTGAAGCATCAATTGCGATCGAGGTTTTCGGATAGTCTCTAAAGATAGTCTAAAGTTTTGACACTTACGCTCAGTTTGTTCGGTTGTTGATCTACGTTGAGATTGTCCAATGGTCTCCCAACTCGAAGCTTCTATCCGCAACAGCAATCATTCCCTGCCCTATTCGATCGAGGGCTTAATTCAAGTTTTTACTTGCCCTCATCGCAGTTTCTTCACGAGTGTGATGGCACAAGCCTTGAGAATTGCCGGACAAGGTACTCCTGTTCTAATCGTGCAGTTTCTTAAAGGGGGCATCGGGCAAGGATATCAGCATCCCGTCCAATTGGGACAAAATTTAGATTGGATTCGTTGTAATCTGCCTCGCTGTATCAACAGTCCTGATATTGAAGCATCAGAAGCCGTCGCATTATCGGAGTTGTGGCAGTATACTCAGGCAGTTGTCGCAGAGGGACAATACTCTCTGGTTGTGTTGGATGAGTTAAGTTTGGCAATTCATTTTGGGTTGCTTTCGGAAGCAGAAGTTCTCGGCTTTCTGAGAAATCGCCCAAGTGCAGTCGATGTCATCCTCACTGGACCCAATATGCCCCAAGCCATTCTCGATCTCGCAGACCAAATTACTGAACTCCGACGCACTCACAGACCTTGAAATGTTTAGAGTAAGCACCATGATCAAGAACGACACCTGGATTACAGAAATGGCAGCAAAGGGAATGATTACGCCGTTTGAGCCTCAGTTAGTGCGACAGGTTGATGGATTACCCGTGATCTCCTATGGCTTGAGCAGTTATGGCTACGATTTGCGGCTGTCTCCAGCAGAGTTCCGCATCTTTAAGCACATTCCGGGTACTGTGGTTGATCCAAAGCATTTCAATCCTGCTAATTTAGAACCTGTTGAATTGCATACCGATGTAAATGGTAGCTACTTCGTTTTGCCTGCTCACTCTTATGGGCTTGGGGTAGCGTTAGAACGGTTGGAAGTTCCGGAGAATGTGACGGTGATTTGTATTGGCAAGTCTACATATGCACGAGTCGGGTTGATCGCGAATTTAACGCCAGCAGAAGCCGGATGGCGCGGACATTTGACGTTAGAGTTTTCCAATTCTTCTAGCGCAGACTGCCGGATCTATGCAGATGAGGGCATTGTGCAGTTGCTTTTCCTGGAAGGCGCACCTTGTGCAGTGAGTTATGAGGCTCGTCGAGGTAAATATCAGGATCAGGTTGAACGGGTGACGCTAGCAAGGGTGTAGGGTTAAATTCTCTAGCGCATTACGCTCATCGTATTCTTCCAGGCAAGCTCTTTACAAAGGATTTCTAGTGCCCGTTGTTCTGCTCCTGGGAACAGTTGGCTTTCTGCAAGTTCTTTCAAGACTTGTTGAGTGAGTTGTGAGGCAAAGTTTCCGCCACAGCGCAACAAATGGCTGTAATAGCACAGTTGAGGACGTTCTCGATCGTTTAAGTGAAAGCGATGGATTTCGTTTCGGTTCATGAGAGAAACTTCGGTGTTGACTGGAACGACAACACGGGGAATGCCATGAATCCCATAGGCTCGATCGCCCTTCCCTGTGATCGAGCCAATCAGCACAACGCCTAACAGTGTTCGGGTGTCTGTGATCAGGTCAGGTGTAAACATTGGGTCAGGTTCACTCGACAAGCGAGGACCGTTACTGAGAAACATTGGGTTGAATAACTGAGAGTTGTAAATCACCCCAACCGCCCAATGACGTGCCCCTGGCTCTTCCAACTTGACGAAGCAACCAAATCCGTAGTCATCGGCTTGGGGTGGATGGATCACATCCATCTGATCATCCAGTTGGACGATGTAATCACAGTGAGAGTTGGACTTTACAACCTTGCCCAGTCGCATCCTGCGTCTCCTTGAAGCTTTGATGTAGAAGCTTTGATTTATAAGAGTAACGCTGTTAACAAAAAATTTTTAGTTTAAAGTTTGAATTTTGAGTTATTAGATCAACTCGGTTTAGATTTCTGGCCCAAGTTAGGGCATTCTAGAGTTAATCGAGCGGATTTGGGGCTGGGGCTAGTCTACCTGCGATCGCTTTCCGGTCTGTAAGCCCATTAGGAAGAAAAGAGTATAGGTCTGTGGTGACTGTGAGCTATGACTGAGAATTTTGAACCTTCCCCGAAACAGGCTAGAGCGGCGGGTGACACTCCGGCAGAGTTCTTCCCGATCGGGACCCTCTCAAACAACTTACGAGCCTGTCTGAGCGATCGGTGACCATAGAGTTACCGCCTGACGTTGTAGCAGCGATTGATCAACAAACCCACCAATCTGGAAAAACTCAAACCCAAGTCATTTTAGAGGCATTGCAAACCGCACTAGGTTTAGATCAGCCAACGTCCGCGATGGAAGCAACAACGGCTCTATCACTTCCTCCAGAGTTCATAGAAGAGTTGAAACGGCTCAGTGCGCGAGTCAAAGAGCTAGAGAATTTGATCCCCAAAGTGGAGGCACTTGAGGGAAAGTCGATCGCCTTCTGAGACAAGAGCATCCGTCCCCTCAGAAGGCAACTCAAGAGTTATCCCTTGCCCCTTTCGCAGGCTATTCTTTGCAACCGAGTTTCCAAACAGAACCCAAAGAACTCGATCAAACAATTGTCAGTTTATTACCATCCCGCCCTAATGAAGAGGCTAATCCAGGCTCCATGATGGCATCACTTTGGTTAACTGTTAGCCAAGATAGCCAACCCCCTGCTTCCATTCCATCTACTCTGGTGCCATTAGAGATCTGTCCCAAGTGTGGCGACAAATTAGCTCCACCGTTGAAATCATCGGGTCGGCAGGTCTGTAGCTGTGGATGGGTAAGTCGATCGTCTCGCAATACGGCGATCGGTGCGGCAACCGAAGAATCATCTCTGCTGGCAGATGATGAGTTGAGACGACTCCTCAATCAAGCTGCTGCCGAATCCATAAAAAACATGAAACCCCGCAAGAAACCCACTTAGAGATGAAATTAAAGGGGGTGTGGGAGCTTCGCCCCCAGCCAGGGGTGGAACCCCTGCACCCCGTCCTAACCCAAGTGGCTGTCGCGATCGATACTCTAGAGAAATAAGTCAGGCTGTTCTCAGGTTAAGGTAGATGTCGTTTATTCCCACAGTTGACACTCACCAAATCCGCCAGAAGGCTCTAGAGTTGGGCTTCCACAAAGTCGGAATTGCACTAGTGGAGGCATCGGACGATAATTCCCTCGGAACCTGGCTCTCCCACGGCTACCATGCAGATATGCCTTGGATGGAAAACTCCAAGCGGCAAGACATTCGGCTAGTCATGCCCTCAGTGCGATCGATTATTTGTGTCGCACTCAACTATTACACTCCCCATGAACGCCCTCCAGGGACAGAGTATGCCAAAATCTCTCGCTATGGATGGGGACGAGACTACCATCGGGTGCTGCACAAAAAACTTAAGGCGTTGGCACTCTGGCTAGAAGCACAAGGAGAAGAAATTGAAGCCCGTTATTATGCTGATACGGGACCCATTCAAGATAAAGTTTGGGCAGAGCGATCGGGGATCGGTTGGATCGCCAAAAATAGTAATGTGATCACACGAGAATACGGTTCCTGGGTATTTTTAGGAGAAGTGCTAACCAACGTGCAATTGACACCCGATCGCCCTCATACCCAACACTGCGGCACCTGCACTCGTTGCATCGACGCCTGCCCCACAGGAGCTATTACTCAACCCTTTGTCGTGGATGCCAATCGTTGCATTGCTTATCACACGATCGAAAACCGCGCCAAAACCTTACCAGACCCTATTATCCCTCACATGCAAGGATGGATCGCTGGATGCGATATTTGCCAGGATGTCTGTCCTTGGAATCAACAATTCGCCCAAGAAACCGACATCGGCGAGTTTCAGCCCTACCCCTGGAATGTTTCTCCAACCTTAGAGACGATCGCCAATCTCTCTGATCAAGAATGGGAGCAACGGTTTCCCGCTTCTGCCTTACGACGAATTAAACCTGAGATGCTAAGACGGAATGCACGAGCGAGTTTGGAGGGAAAGGATGAAGGATGAAAGATGAAAAGGGAAATTCAAAGGGAGTTTAACTTGTTTTAGAGAGTTCTTACCGATCGTCATTTCGCAATTTCATTTAGCAGTTCCTTCATCTTTCATCCCTCATTCCTCATCCTTCACCCCTACCCCAGGCTTACGATGTCCATGCGAGGTTTGTAAAACGGCTGCCTTATAGAGCGATAAATAGTCTGCCAGGAATTTCCGAGCATCGGCTTCTGAGGGTAAGCGATACTTCAGCATGAATAGGAATGGTTTGACTCTTATTTCGTCTTTTGAAGCTGGCTCCCAGATCCTCAAAAGAACACCTCCAGGGGTGGAAGTGATGTTGTACTTGAGAAGGTGAGGAATATCTGAGGGGTGCATAGGTGAGGTCGCGGAGAAGGTAGGGCGATGCTCCGGGGGAGAGGCTGCGCCAACGCTCCTGTTAGAGAAGTCCCTCGGCTGATGACCTGCTTGACAGAAACCTTGATTCGCTAAAGCGACGGGATTGGAATACTTCACTGAACGTATAGCGTTTAGGGATATCGATGGCAGCACAAGGTCGAGACTATTCTAGAGCCTTGTGGTAGGTAGAACACAATTTTCTTTAGGGTCATAGGAGCAAAGGGAGACTCCGCGTTCAGCGAGGATTGGAAGGACTATCAGCATATACCGATCGCCAAAGCATTTGCCAGGATGGTTCTCCCAGGATGACTTTCCAGTTCCTCGCTTTCGCCCGGAATATCGATCAACTCGATGATTTCAACTCTCTAACCGCCCATTGCAAACATCGTCATTACGAGGATAGAAAGCAGCAAGCCAGGGCTGAGCAGCAATATTAGCGTGACAAGTTCATTGAGTTCCATAATTTTCTCCCAATCAAAACCACTACTGCCGAAGTAGAAACAGAATAGTGAAAACTCACCCCTATTTTGAGGGGGAGAGAAATTTTGTGCAAGCGGCAGTTCGCCCCTCAGAGGGAATGAAGAGATAGAAAGGTAAGAAACTGGGCAAATTGGGGTTATGATGGCTTGATTCTGCGTCGATTACAGGGATTGGCGGAAGGAGTTACGCGATGTTGCGCTACTCGTTAATTTGTGTATTCAGTAGTCTAGAAGTGTCTTTAAAAACATCGGTTGCATATCGACTTACACAGATCAATTGAGACATGAGAAGGGAGCATTCGATCGACTTTTATCACGGTTGGTTAATTGAAATAATTCAAGTTGAGGATGGTTTTGAGAGCATCTGTTACTCACCCTGTCGAGAAACATTTAGCAACCACACCCTCTACACCTCTGAATTTGAAGCCCTCGGCGCAGCCAAGCAAGGGATTAACCAATATGGCAGTTATCATTCCTTAAAGTGGATGTTACGAGAACTTTACGAAGCGAAAAGGCTTAGTTTTGGAGAATGGCAAGCTATCCAACAGTCTTTGGTTGAATCAATCCGAAGTATGTAGAGCTGCACGTATAGAGTTTCACTACGTTCTCTGGCTGGTATAAATCAGGGAATTCATTGACAAGCTTAATGATTTTTTTCAGCCGTTTTGTGGCAGCAGTGGTTTGATGATGGTGATCTCTTCGTCACATTTGGCTTCCTCTATGATTCAAGATCTGCTGCAAAATCGAGATTACACGATCATTTTTGCGAAGACAGCAACCGATGGTATTATCCGACCTCCAGGATTTGCGGAGCGATGGGCATTAGCACAAGCATCTGTATTAAGACTAATACAGAAATGTGAGGAGTTTGATCCAGATGGAATCACAGTTTATCTGGCTTGCCGTTCTCCAGAGGAAGGCTGTTTGTTTGAGAAGTATGAGCGTGTCACTAGTACAAACTTGATTCAGGTAATTGAATCGAGTTATCCGCCGGAACAAGCCAATTTGCAAGAAGTATTGCAAGCGGCGTTGGATGATTATTTTGCGCGTAAGACGGCAGGCAAAACGAAAGCAAATGGCGAAATTATCCTTGTGTTGATCGATGGGGAACCTAGCGATCGCATGGCAGTTGCCAAGCTCATCAAAGCAGCGACCCACAAAATGGATACCGACGAGGAACTTGGAATCGGATTTGTCCAAATTGGCGAAGATTCGCTGGCAAGGGGATTTTTGGAAGCCTTGGACAATAATCTCAAGCAAACGGGAGCCAGGTTTGATATTGTGACGACGAAACTCCTGGATACAATCGAACCCGATTCTCTTGCAGAATTCTTGCTCAGTATATTGTATGACTAGCAGCCTGTCGGAGAGAAGAAACTGCGCCTAGAATCTATCACAAACGATATAGAGGAGTCCAGGTACAGAACACCGACGTTTGCCAATAGCGCCGTTCAACCAACACCGGAATTTTCGCCAATCCCGTAGGGGCAGTGCCTCCGTGCCTGCCCTTCCCTACCGGACAATTGGGGCGATCGGGTTCGCCACCATTGGCGTTGGGCAACCACGGTGGGCAACCACGGTGGGCAACCACGGAGGGATTGCCCCTACCGATTCGTCTAACAATAATTGTGCTAATGGTGTGGATTTGCCTGATCCGGGTCGTCCTAGCAGCAGCACATGATCCGCTGTCATCGTTCCCTAAAAAAGGAACAGCAGATTCATGAACCTGCTGCCCGATCGGATTTATGAAACTCGTAACCATGAAACTTGCAACCTGAATCGTTTCTATCGACGACGTTCTTCTCGCTTCTCTTGATCGCGCCGCCGTCGATCGCGCCACTCTACTGTCGTCAGATAGGCGACTCCACCTGTCACTGTCACCAGCAGCCCCATTGCCAGCACGGCAAGGACAGTCAAGAATGTGATTTCCGGATTGATGCTTTCCATGTGCCTACAAGAATCTAGAATCCATTACGTCCCCAAATGACAAGGGCGATCGAGAAAGTGAACACTGCCAAGAGCGAAACCCAACCAAGCGTCAAAATATCCATAACCTCAATGCCAAACCGATAATGTCTGAAGGTATTACAAATCCAATCATAATCCCAAAGGGGAAAGGATGAGGGATGAGGGATGAGGAAGGGGTTTAAAGAGTACCCATGTGGGGAATGCCTTGAGGTTGGGGTGTCAGGCAGGATTGAACTGTCGAGAGCAATGTATATCCGTCCAATCTTCAACCTGAGGAATTCTATGGAACTCTCAACCTTTGAGCTTTTGGTTAAGCCGATCGCCCCTCGCAACGGGGATCTCACGATCAAAGCGGTTGCTCGTCGGGTGGTTCAAGGTTATTTCTTGACCATTTCTAACCTGGAATCGGTGGATTTGACGTTCAATCTAGATTTCTTCATCAGCATTCCCGATTCGGCTGATGCCAATCGCAGTTTGCGCGATAATGCTGTGCTGATCTATGACATCGCCGGAAATAATAATTTCATTCCGTTGATTGAGATTGTTACCGATCGCCAATTTAGCGGTTCATTCGTTCTGCCTGCGGGTCAAACTGCATCGGTAGAATTGTTGCCCAATGCAACACTCTTTACAAATGCTGATCCGATGTTTGAAGTGCGTGGTTATGTGTCACTTACATTGCCTGCTCTGTTCAATTTTGAGACCTTCCGCTTTGAACCACAGCGCAAAATGCCTGTTCAAGTACTGCTCAATCCAGAGATTCGCGGGACATTCTTACCCAATGGTTATCCTCAAGATCTAGGCGGTGATTTTGACCAGATCAACTATTCGCTGGCGATCGCCTCTGGCAAAGCACTGAATGAAATCAAGCCTGAAAAGGGATTCCCTATCTGGTTTGAACTGTTCAATCCGGATGTTCTGAATGATTTGAGAACAAAACTCGAATTCCGGTTACAAAATGCTAGTCCACTAGCAAAAGCTCAAGCGTTAGCCGAGTTATCTGCAAAAGCTAGCACGACTTCTAGTAACGCGCAAAACTTCGGTGAGTTAATCACTAATCTCACAATTCCGGGTTAAACCTTGTAAGCGATGTTTAAGTAACCGGAATGGATATCGGATTATTGGGGGCTTTACCGATGTCCATTCCCCATTCCCCATCTTTAAAATTTTTGAGAGCCTCTACCATGCAACCTCAATTTCGTTTTCAACCGATCGCATTCAGTTGGGTTGCGCTGCATCCAGATCCGAAAGGTGTGATTCAATTCATGGGTGGTGCATTCTTCGGATCATTCCCAACGCTGTTCTATCGTTATTTCTTACGCCAGATCTATGAAGCGGGATATACAATCGTGGCGTTGCCGTTTCGCTTTACATTTCGGCATTGGTCAGTGGCGATCGCCCTTCTCGAAGAGCAGCGAGTATTACGTTCTGCGCTGATTGATATAGCAAAACGATCGGGCTATGCCTATGAAGTGTATGAACGTTCAGAAAGTTATTCTTGGATCGGTCATAGCGTGGGCTGTAAATACATCGCGCTGTTGGAATTATTGAGTGACAATTCTTGGCAAGAAAACACGATCGCTTGTTTTGAATCAGGTAGAGCAAAGCAGACTCTTCAACAAATTAACGAGTCGCCTGTTGATGGCGGAATTTGTGGACAACGATCGCTGTTGATGGCTCCCGATATTAGCGATACAGACAGTGCCATTCCTAAACCGATCGCTCGAATCGTTGATGCATTAGGATTAGGGGTACAACCGAATCGTCGTCAAACACTATGCCTGATCGAGCAGAGTCATTTGTTCAATTTAACCGCCATGATTTCGTTTCATCAAGATTCGATCGCAGGCAACATTCAAGCTCAGGATGAAACGAAGAGTGATGTAGTGTGGCTCGTTCGTCATTTGAGCGATCGAGATTTACCCTTCGTTGAGTTGCCCGGAAAGCACTTAGAGCCGATCGGGATTCGCATTGGTAATTCGATTGTTGACTTAAATCCTCTCGACAAGTTTATCGTCCCGCTTTCTCGTCGCAAACTTGAATCAACCGTTTTGATGCTGCTTGAAAAACTGAAACAACGATAGAGTATACTCTCGTTCCCAGGGTTCTACCTGGGAATACCTCTGAAATGGCTCTGCCACTTGCTTACTAGAGGCAGCGGCTCCAAGCTAGCATTTCAAGACAAAGCCTTGAAACGAGATTTGTCAATCAGTCAGGGTGTCTCACACAGTGAAGCGATCATCTGATTGGCTTGATATTCGTAGCTGCCGCCAAATTGATTGAAGTGATTGAGGATGTGATAGAGGTTGTACAGAATTTTGCGCTGCTTATAGCCCGGATCGATCGGCAGCACATCGTTGTAGGCGCTATAGAAATTGGGCGGAAAACTGCCGAAAAGCTGGCTCATAGCGAGATCCACTTCTCGATCGCCAAAATAAGTTGCCGGATCAAGAATTATAGGTTCGCCTTGCCTTGTAACAGCCGCATTTCCTGTCCACAAGTCGCCATGCACCAGGGATGGCATTGGGGTATGTCCTGCCAAAATAGTAGGAATAGCCGCTAATAACTGATTCTGCTTGGGAAAGTGTCCGCCTCGACAGATTGCCAGCTTAAATTGATAGCCCAATCGGTGTTCTGTGAAAAACTTGACCCAACTGACTGTCCAAGGATTGATTTGCGGAATAAAGCCGATCGTGTTGTTCTGATCCCATCCAAATCCTTTGGCACTGGTAACTTTGTGCATCGCCGCCAAATTCCGCCCCATCTCTTCCCAAGCCTGATGATCGCCGTAGCCTAAATCCAGCCACTCCAGCACAATATACGCCGATTCATCCACAACGCCATAACAAATCGGTTCTGGAACTCGAATAGTTTTACTATCCAAAATCTGCCGTAACCCCAGTGCTTCGGCTTCAAACATCGCGATCCGGATTGCCTGATTGAGTTTGACAAAATAAGAGCGATCGCCGTCCGTCAGTGCATACGCTTGATTCACGCTCCCACCCCCGACCGATCGTCGATGATTCGCCTGAAAATCTTCACCAATAACTGTGCTAATATGCGCTGCGATTTGATTCCACATGAAGTTGAGTGAGTTTTAAGTTTTGAGTTTTGAAGTTTCTGGTTCCTCAGGCTTTGTCTGGGAACACGGATTGGGAGAGGCTCTCCGCCTCCGGGTGTTGCTAGCGGCAGAGAGGCATTCCAAGCCGGAGACTTGGAACGAGTCTCACTCCCTCACCCCCCACCCTCTCACCCCCTCACTCCTTCCGAATCTCATCTGGAGTACTCACGGGGGAAAGTCCAGCGATCGCTTTTAAGTTCTGGCTTCTGACCAGTTCAGTGAAGTTGAGATTAGGACGACCTTCGATTTGAGCGACAGAGGCGATCGCATCCATCAGATGGTGAGCCGCTTCTGCTTTGGTGTATCCCCGTCGTTGAGCAACCTGAATCGCTGCCTCATCTGCAACTAGTAGCGATTGCGTATTGCGACTCTTTCGCCAAACTTGCGCTCCTGCCAACACCGTAAATCCGCCAGCCGTGACAATGCCTGCTGCATCCGCCTGCAACACTTCCAGCACCATTCCGGCTAACCCAGCCGCCATCAATCCTTGATAGAGATCGACCTTAAACCAGCGAATCCCCATCACCCAACAGACGGTATGCAACATCAACAGATCGCGTTGGGGTTGAGGTAGCTTGTCCCAGAGATCGAGATTCATCGTGATTTTCCGGTCTTGCTCCCAGGGCAACGGAAATTGCGCCAGGATCACCTTAGCCTGATCAGGTTTATTCACCAGCTTCGTGAGCATTCGCCCAGAGGCAGGCATGAGATCGATCAGGCGATAGAATTCGTCAGAGTCAGGATTCATCGCAAAGGTCAAGAAGTATGGCAATTTTCAATCGTAGGGACGAACCGCCGTTCGTCCTTACTTCTCTGTCCATTCCATCATGCCATCCATTATCGATCTGAGGTTCCATCTGGTGTTCCATTTGGGATCAAGAAATTTTCGACGCAGCGCACAAAGATCTCTACACCCATCCCTAATGCGGTTTCGTCAAAATCAAATCGAGGATGATGATGGGGATAGGCTAAGCCTTTGTCAGAATTGGCGGAACCCAGGAAAAAGTAGCAGCCAGGGACTTCTTGGAGGAAGAAAGACATATCTTCGCCGCCCATCGTTTGGCAATCAGGGACAATTCCAGCAGGTGTCTCGATCACTGCTTCGGCAACAGAACGCACCAGATAGGCGATCGCCCGATCGTTGATTACGGGTGGATATCGCTTCTGGTAGTTGAAGCCATAACTCGCGCCATAACTTTGGCAGATGCCAGCAATAATCGACTCAATCCGGGGTTTGAAGAACTCATCAAGACTGGGATCGAAATAGCGCACCGTTCCTCTCATCTGAGCCGTATCCGCAATGACGTTAGGCGCATGACCCGCATGAAGCGAACCCACCGTCACCACAGCAGACTGAAGCGGATCGACATTACGCGACACGATCGTCTGTAAGGCCGTGACCACTTGAGCCGCCACAACGATCGAATCTACGGTTTGATGCGGCATGGCTCCATGTCCACCATTGCCCTGAATCGTGCAATCAAATAGCTCCGTTGCGGCCATCAGCGCCCCATCCCGGACTCCCACCGTGCCTAACGGCAGATTGTTCCATAGGTGCAGCCCAATAATCGCATCTACATCAGGATTTCGTAGCACTCCTGCCTGCACCATTGGCTTTGCGCCTCCGGGACCTTCTTCGGCGGGTTGGAAGATAATTTTTACGATGCCTGAAAATAATTCAGGATGCTGAGATAGGTAATAGGCTGTGCCAAGGGCGATCGTGATATGTCCATCGTGACCGCAGGCGTGCATAATCCCATCACGTTGCGATCGATAGGACACTAGATTGTCTTCCTGAATCGGCAGCGCATCCATATCGGCTCGAATCGCCAAAACACGTCCCGGTTGACTGCCAGAAACAAGCGCAACAATTCCGGTTTCTGCAATTCCGGCTTGATACGAAATTCCCCACTGTTGCAGTTTTTGGCAGACAAATTCCGCCGTTAAATGCTCCCGAAACCCAAGCTCAGGCCGCTGATGTAACAATCTGCGCCATTCCACAAGTTGAGGTTGCAAGGCGCGGATAGCCAATCGAATACTAGATTCTGTTTGAGAAATAGTGGGTAGGGAAGTAGAAACCATATCTTAAATAATGTTTATCTGCGCGGATGGGAGTTTTTAATTGACCCGGACGGATATCAATTACCGTTGATAAGAGGTAATTAGTTAGGGAGCAAGGACTTTTCAAACATCCTCTAAGCCCGATCATTAGGTCAATCTTATAAAGACCCCTTCTTTCTAAGGTAGCGTGAGTTCGATGCGGTCAAACCTGCTTCTCCCCAAATCCTCTTCATGGTTGAGTCGTTTCTTTTACCTACTGGCTATGTGCTGCGCCCTGCGATCGCGGCTGATCGTTGGCAGGTTCAACGGCTATTGCGTAACTTCGATCGCGAGGTGAACCCTGACCTATTTTGGCAAACCCACATTGTGCAGTATGTCATCTTCGGATTCGGCATGGCGATCGGGATTCACCTGATTTTCACCGTCGGAATTCAAGTGTTGCTTGGTGTAGCAGGGCTAACTGGAATCATCGTGACGATCATCCTACTTAAAACCGCATTATCTAAAGAATGGAGAAAGTTTTGGGTAATTGAATATCGAGGACGCCTCATTGCTTGCGCCAAACTCTGTCAATACCGCAACTATTCACTGCTTTACAATGTACTGGTCGCTGCCGAATGGCGTAAACGCGGGTTAGGGTCAGCATTAGTGAACCGTTTGGGTCAAGAAGCAACAAAGCCACTTTACCTGGCTTGTCATCCCGATAAGCTGAGATTCTATACTCGTTTGGGATTTGTGGAAGTGTCGCCCCAAAAGCTATCATCCCCGATTCGGCATGAGCTAGGGCTACTGGGTGATCCCGCAATGGTTTCGATGGTTCTGGTTTAACTCAGAAAAGATAAAAACCTCTGGGCGTCTGTCCGTGTTTCGACCCCAGAGGCTTTTACTTTCCAGTTCCTCCTCACACAGTCACAACTGTACTGCGTTTCGACAGGCAAACCTTCGCTTAATGGGACAGTTTTCAAATTGCCAACAGGTGTCCACTTTGCATTGACAGTTTCTCAGGCAATTAAACGATCGGCATCAACCGCTCCAAATCTAAATTAGAAGCCACTTGCACCAGCTTACTCAAGTCGGTGGGGTTGATTAAGTGTGGAATGATGCCCAAGACGGGTTTTTGAGTCAGTGATTGAAGTAAATCGATCGGTGCCCAATCATCAACTTCTTGACGATGGCAAGGCTGAATGCAGTTAAGAATAATTCCCTTGAGATGGATACGGGCACGGCAAGCAAGGGCGACATTGGCAACAGCATGGACGATCGCACTTTGAGTTACCGGAACAACTAAAACTGTTGGAAGCCGCCAATCCCAGGCTAAATCTGCCATTGTGGTTTCACGAGTAATTGGCGATCCTAAGCCACCCGAAGATTCGACTAAAACGAAATCTCGCTGTTGAGTCAACCTGTCATACTGTCGCCAAATTTTATCCAGTTCTACCCATCGCCCTGCTCGCTCGGCAGCAATGGCAGGGACTAAATCTGCCTCAAACGACACCGGATTGATCTCATCCAGAGATTGCTCCAAGGGAAATAATCGGGAATAAAGTTCGCGATCGCCCATCGCATCAGCAGATGGCACAGTGTCTCTAGAATGGGACGAGTCGATCGTCCCGCATTGTACAGGCTTCATCATCCCTAATCGGCGTGGCAGACAATACCGTTGCCAATACGCCGCAAGTGCAGTCATCAAAACCGTTTTGCCAACCCTCGTATCTGTTCCGGCGATCAGTAGTGCGTTCAAGCGAAAATCTCCACTGAATTCTGATATCTAAAGCTTTTCTCTATCAAATAAATCTACGGACTTAAAATTCTAGTATGGTTTTTTCTGTGGGTCTATCCGCGTAGTCACTTTTGCAGAGGATGCATGAATTTACAGCGATTTTCAGATGAGTAACCCACAATTGCGTGTGGATGAGTGGATGAGTGGATGGGTGGGTGGCTTATGCAAGGGGAAACGGCTGTAGGTTGGTCGATCGGTTACTGTACCCATGCACCCATGCACCCTGTACCGATGCTCTAAAGCACTAAGCTGAACCCTATTCAATCTGCACATCATAAATTTCCAGAATTCTTGCGGGATGGGTATCTTGCCCGTCCACTTGTGCAAAGTAAATGTAGGATAGATTACTATACGCAAAATTGCAGGTGTGGACTAAGGGAGCATCGTTCGCTAAGATAAAACGGAAAGTGCAATATTTTGTGTGCAAATTGTCCTAGAATAGGAGCATCACAGCATCGGGATGTAGCGCAGCTTGGTAGCGCGCCTGCTTTGGGAGCAGGATGTCGCAGGTTCAAATCCTGTCATCCCGACTTTTTTGATAGTGAATACAATCAAATCTCATTAGGTTAAAAGCCTGTTCTTATGCCGTTTACCGCTCCACAGCTTTGAGCAATGGCACAAGTTCTCTGTTAAGGATTTCATACCCCTGCTCGTTCAGGTGCAATTCATCTCTTTTATACTCTCGCAACATCAGACGCCACTCTACTGCTGTCTAAACAACTCCATCCCTCTATTAACCCATCACTTAAGCACCACCTACCTCGATCGTAGACTCGATCTCTAACTTGCCATCGTCGGTAATTGTCCAGATATCATAAGCGCCCACGACATCGCCTTCCTCATTGAAATCTACTGTTCCACTGGCACCCTGATAGTTGATATCTTGCCCTTGCCGGACGAGTGACAACGCCTCACAAACATCAGTAACGTCTTCTCCGGGTGGATTAGCAACCTCGCGGATTTTATCTTTGATCGCAGCCCCGGTGTTCCCTTTAGCCGCTTCTGAAGCAAGAACCAGCACAGCCGCCGCATCCCAAGAGTTGGGGTCATACACATTGGGTTCCCGGTTGAATTTGGCATCGTAGGCTTGCTTAAACTGGTCTAATCCTGGACCGCCTGCGCTAGGAGCCGTCCCCAACACGCCCGACACAATAAACTCTCCATCTGAGCCTTTCCCGACCAACTCCGCTATCCCCTCCGTTTTCATGCCATCCGTCAGGAGGATTTTGGTTTCACCATCCAATAATCCTTGCTCGTAGGCGGTTTTCAGGATGAGGCTCCCGGTTTCTGGATAAGCAACAATCAGAACGGCATCTGGATTACCGTTGAATGCAGCAGTGAGTTCAGAATCGAAGGTCGTGGCGTTCTCTGCATAAAGAGTCGGGTTGGCTTCATTGGCTACAGTGCCACCTTGCGCCTTGAATGCAGTCGTAAACGCTTGCACCAAGCCGTTGCCGTAGTCGTTGTTAATGGCTAACACAGAAACATTTTGCAAGTTCTGCTGTTTTGCTAGTTGTGCCAGCGCATCACCCTGGAACGTATCCGGTGGAGCCGTGCGGAACCAGAACCCGTTAAATTCACCTTTTTTAGCGCGTTCAGTGAAATCAGGGCTGGTACTGGATGGCGAAATTTGCACCACTTGATTGCGAACCGCAATATCGACGGCTGCACTAGACACCGCACTTCCGGCGGCTCCGATCACTCCAGCCACCTTATCGACTTCTGCCAGCTTCGTCATTCCAGAAGCTCCGGCGGCTGGATCAGTCTGGTCATCTTCTGAAATCAAGGTAACGGGCTTACCAAGAGCGCCCTCACAACTGTTGATGGTTTCAATCAACAAGTTGACGCTATCTTGCATAGTGGTGCCATATTGAGCTAAGTCACCTGTGATTGGCAGGAGCGAGCCAAGCTTCAGTTGTCCTTCTATGCTCTCAGATGTCTCTCCACTTGTGGGTAGGGTGGCTGTATCAGGTGAGGGGGATTCAGTTGTGGTTTGGCTACCTCCGCAGGCGGTGGCGAGTAAGAGGATCGCGATCGCCCCTCCTTGTCCAAGGCGAAGGAGCGATCGATCGGCAATCCGCAGATGTTGATTAAATAGCACTGATTTGTTTGTTATGCGATTCATGCTGCAATGACCTACCTGAGACTATGATCAACGTGAACCACTCATCTTTGGTAAAGCACTTTACCACACCTCAACTCCAGCTTTCGCCATCTGGAACCATTCTTATCAGAGTTGAGTCAGTTGTGGCATCTACCTGGTTAACTGACAAAACTCTATCTCTCTCACCCCAACCAACCTCCCAGAGATCTAGTTTCCCTTGGGGAGAGGTCTAGGATGAGGGTGATTCGAGCAGAAGAGCCTATGGAAGGACGGCGTTATACCCTTACTCCATCGCTCCATCACTCTATCACTCCATCATTCCATCACTTCTTTTAGAAGAATCGACTGACGGTTGCTTGTAGCGTTAATTTATGTAAATCTAAACTGCTAGTTTCTGCAATTTTCCGACAAAATTCACGGTGAATCTGCTATCCCAAGTCACCCATACTTGATGAATCTCACCCGATCAGCTATGACATCCTGTTAGGACGATGGCTACCCACAATCCTGAAATGAGCAGACTGGCTTGTGTGAAACGAACGTTGTGCGTGTGTAATTACCAGGAGCGATTATGAAAACATTAATTCGCTGGAGCGCCGCCCTTGCCCTAGCTGGAGGGATCTTTCTAGGTTCTCTCTTTGCTGATCAATCGCGAGCATTCGCATTGAGTGATGAGCAGGTGATCGAGCAGTTGCGAACGGTGCCAGTCTTCACAGTGATGAGCGGTGAAGGGAATATTTTGTTGGTGACACCAGAAGGGGAAGAAACGCCCGTTGCCACCGTGTTTATGAGTCACCAAAGCGCAGAAGCGTTTCTGGCTAGCCTGCGGGAGACTGATCCAGAAACGGCTGGAAACGCTCAGCTGTTGATTCTTTCTCTGGCTGATATTTATCAGCTTGCTCTGGAAAATCAGGAAAATCCGTTGCGAATTGCCATTATTCCAGTTCAGGAAGAGGTCGAAGCAGCCAGAACCGTGCTTCAGGAAAACGGTGAGAATCCTGAAGAATTTCAAGGTGTCCCATTGTTTTATCCGGCAGGGACAGAGGATGGAGTGTTGCTGACTCAACGACAAGGAGATGAGGAGATCATCCCCATGTTCTTCGAGCGGGAACAGCTAGACCAGTGGCTTAGCCAGATTCAGCAAACTCAACCGGATATTGTGGCAAATGTCAGAGTCCGGGTGGGTACTCTGGAACGCTTAATTCAAAATCTTCAAGCCAGTGAAGACCAAGAACTAACTCGGATTTATTTGGTACCTTCTGAAGAATCAGCAGAGTTTATTCGATCGCTCCAGCCTACCGAAGGTCAGACACCAGAACAACCTCAGCAAACTCCACCCGAACAGCCCAACCAGTAGGCAAATGGGCAATTCTGAGGGATACGGTTCTGAGAAATATAGTGTCTCTGGTCTAGACCTGTGGCATTGGCGACAGGACGCCAAAAAACAGGCGATCGATGCCCATCTCCCTGCGGAAGAAGTCGATTGGCTTTTGCAGGAGATTACGGAGATCGATCGTCTGTCGTTGCATCTAGAGTCTTTTAAAGACCAGACAACCATTGGGCTGCGAGTTCCGCTCTCAGACTTAACTCACCGTTGGCAACAGCGGCTAGAGGCACGAGTCCCGGTTCAATATCTGACGGGCACCACTCCTTGGCGATCGTTCTCTCTGCGCGTATCGCCTGCTGTTCTCATTCCTAGACCTGAAACAGAGTATCTGATTGACCTAGCTGTTTTAGCGGTCAAACGAAGGACACCCGCTCTTATCCAAGGACATTGGGCCGATCTGGGAACAGGCAGTGGGGCGATCGCGATCGGGCTAGCGGCTGCTTTTCCGAGCGCCACCGTTCACGCGGTTGATTCCAGCGCGGATGCCTTAGCCATCGCCCAAGACAATGCTCAACGCCTGGAATTGGGCGATCGTATCCAATTTCATCACGGCTCCTGGTTCGAGCCACTCACGTTCCTAAAAAATAATCTGAGCGGCATGGTTGCCAATCCGCCTTATATCCCCAGTTCGCTCATTCCCACGCTTCAGCCAGAAGTCGCGCATCACGAACCGCGATTAGCCCTAGATGGCGGTGAAGACGGTCTAGACAGCATTCGTCATCTCGTTGCTACGGCTCCAGACTATCTCGTTTCTGGCGGAATTTGGTTAACCGAACTAATGGCAGGACAAGCCGAAGCCGTTGTTCAGTTGTTAAAGGCTCAAGGTTACTATCAAGAGATTCAAATTCACAAAGACTTGGCAGGAATCGATCGGTTTGTGTCGGCATATCGAGGGTAAGGGAAGAATGGAGGGATAGGGAGATGGGGAGATGAGGTAAAGAAAAACCACCTGTAAATTTTTGTTGATTTTGCCATCGGTAGGGGCAGACCCACGTGTCTGCCCCTACACCACGGCAACCACATCGGGACGGCAACCACACAGGGACGGCAACCACATCGGGATTGCCCCTACGCCACGCCATACATCAACAGAAAATTTACAGTTGGAAAATTATTATCTATTCTTCATTCTTCATCATTTTCTATGCCTGCTGTTTCCCTGCCAGAACTCATTGCTGCCGCCCGATCGGGTAATCATCTGATCAGCTTTCCCACCGATACAGTTCCGGCATTAGCTACACGTCCCGATCGCTCAAGACTCATCTTTGAGGCGAAGCAGCGCAGTCAAACGAAGCCACTGATTTTGATGGGGGCAGACATCGCAGATTTGTGGCAATACATACAAGGGAGCAAGGCTGAACGTGAGATTTGGCAACAAGTCGCCGCGAACTATCTACCAGGGGCATTGACATTGGTGTTACCTGCCAACGATCGCCTCCCTCCCGAAGTGAACCCCACCGACCCCACCACGATCGGCATCCGAGTCCCGGATTCCGCGATCGCCCGACACATTCTTTCCCTCACCGCACCCTTAGCTACCACCAGCGTCAATCGCTCCGGTCAGCCCCCCTTGGAAACGATCGCTGAAATCAACGCCCAGTTTTCTGAAGTCCTGACCCTCTCACTAGAGGAGCTAAACGCATTAGAGCGGGAATTGGGGGGCGATCGACCCCTCCCCCCCAGCGCAGGCATCCCTTCCACTGTCGCCAAATGGACAGACAAAGGATGGGAAATTCTTCGGCAGGGAAGCGTCAAGTTTGAAGGATGAAGAGTTCTAAGGAGTTAGACAGAGTTAATTACACATCTTGTTGTGGAATGGGCATCTTGCCCGTCCGGGCAGGTGAGGACATCCACCCCATAATCTTCATCCTTCATTCTTCGTTCTTCATCCTTCATTCTTCACCCTTCACCCCACTCCCTCAATCCGATCTTCCACCTCCTGATACAACTCTCGCAGCAGTTGCAGGTTGCTGTCGCTGGTTTCCCAGTAGCCGCGACCGTGGACTTCTAGCAGGGTACTGACAACCTTGCGGAAGGAGTGGGGGTTGAGGTTCAGCAAGCGATTTCGCATAGCTTCGTCTTTGATGAACGTGGTGTTGGTATCTTCATAGATCCAATTATCGACGGCTCCAGCCGTAGCTGACCAACCCATCGTGTTGACGAGTCGCTTTGAGAGTTCTCGCACGCCTTCATAGCCGTGAGACAGCATTCCCTCATACCACTTAGGATTGAGCAGTTTGGTTCGAGTGTCCAGACGGACAGTTTCAGAGAGGGTACGGACTTGAGCATTGGCTGTGGTGGTATCCGCGATGAAGGCGGCAGGAGTTTTGCCGTCTCCGCGCAGGTTGGCAACGACTTTAGTGGGGTCAGAGTCGAAGTAGTGAGAGACATCCGTGAGCGAGATTTCGGAGGAATCCAGGTTTTGGAAGGTGACATCGACCGTTTTCAATGCCGCCTCGAAGAGGCTGCGAGACTGATCCATCATGCCAGGGTTATCGGAATTGAAGGCGAAGGACTTCCGCGTGAGATACATATCCTGGAGTTCTGTCTCGCTCTCCCAGGTGCTATTTTCGACCGCCAGATTGACATTTGCCGCATAAGACCCAGAGGCATTGGAGAAGACGCGAGTTGCTGCTTGTCGCAGGTTAATTCCCATGTCTTCAGCTTGTTTGAGAGCGTGTTTGCGGACAAAGTTCATGGCGATCGGCTCATTTGCCTCGGCTGCCATTTTGATGGCGCGATCGAGTAAATTCATCTGGTTGATGAATAAGTCCCGGAATACGCCAGAGCAGTTCACGATCACATCAATCCGAGGACGCCCTAATTCGGCAAGCGGAATCAGTTCTAGCTTATTCACTCGACCAAGCGCATCCGGTACGGGACGAACGCCCGCTAGCAACATCACTTGCGCTAGTGATTCGCCATAGGTCTTGATGTTGTCCGTACCCCAAAGGACAAACGCGATCGTTTCTGGATATTGTCCGCCGTTTTCGGCTCTCTGACGGGCGATCAGGCGATCGACGACAATCTGAGCCGATTGCACTGCCGCACTCGTCGGAATCGACTGTGGATCAAGCGCATGAATGTTCTTTCCGGTCGGTAACACATCTGGATTGCGAATCGGATCACCACCCGGACCTGGTAGAACATACTCGCCCTCCAGTGCCTTTAATAACGCACCCAACTCGTTATCCGCAATCACCTGCTTGAGACAGAATTCTAAATACTCAAACAACGGCTTGATGACTTCCGGATCAACCTTAGAATAGCCTGCCTGATGCAGTGCCTCAATCCAGGGTTCTTTTCTGCCTAGATTGAAGAAATTTAGCTTGGTGACTTTGGAGACGCGACCATCCGCATCCGTCTGTTCTTTCACCATCGCGGCTACGGCTACACGAATGGCTTGATTGATGTCATAGAGCAGTTGCACATCATCTAAACCCCTCGATCGCTGTTCTTATAAATCTCATCGATCTCTCGCCCAATGCCGTCCGCAATAATGCGGGGCAGACTGAGAATTTCTTCCTCTGGACGATCGATGCCTGCAATGTTGACCAGCGTAGCGATCGCTTCTTCAGCCGTCGGCGGTTTACCAATGATGTGCAATCCGCAGGGCAGCAGACGAGACTCGATCTCCATCAGTTTGATGTAAACCTTGCCCACGAGCGTATTGCGCTCCTCCGATGTCAACTCAGTTACATCCTGGTCTGGGAGTTGAATGTCTTTATCCAGATTGACCAAGCGACACTTATCAATAATGGCATTGACGATCGGCACTCCTCGCCCCGTGTCTTTCAAGGTTTGATAGGAAGCGATCAGTTCGCTGAGTTCCTTCAAACCCTTATAGAGTCCAGCATTCTCGGCAGGAGGGGTGAGATAACTAATCGTTTCAGCATAGCTGCGGCGTTTGGCGATCGTTGCTTCGGAAGGATTGTTGGCAGCGTAGTAGTAGAGATTGGGAATCGTACCAATCAGCGAATCCGGATAGCATTCACCCGACATGCCCATCTGCTTTCCAGGCATGAATTCGAGTGATCCATGCGTCCCAAAGTGCAGCACCGCATCCGCCTGCCAGACATGTTCTAGGTAGGTATAATAAGCGGCGAAACCATGATGAGGACTGGCAGAACGCGAGAACAACAGGCGCATCGGGTCGCCTTCATAGCCAAAGGTCGGTTGAACACCAATGAAAATATTGCCAAAGTGTTTGCCGAAAACCAGCAGATTCTCGCCATCCGTATTCAAATGACCGGGAGCCGTTCCCCAAGACTCTTCTAGCCGTTTGTAGTAGGGGGTAAGCCGCTCATATTCTGGAATAGTCATTTGGTAAGCAATATTCAGTTCTGGGCTGCTATACTGCGCCTGAGCATCGTGAATCACCGCTTGCATCAAGGCTTCTGCCGAGTCGGGCAATTCTTCCACGTCATAGCCGTTGTTCTTCAGGGCGTTCATGACTTCATAGATCGAGCCAAACACATCCAAATAAGCAGCTGTGCCGACATTACCTTTGTCGGGCGGAAAACTGAACACAGTAATCGCCACTTTTTTGTGGATCTTGGGTTTGCGGCGAAGCGTTGCCCATTTCATGGCGCGTTGGGCGATCGCTTCGATCCGATCTTGCAGAGCGATCGCCCTTCCCGTTGTGCCATCCCGTCCAGAGACGATGATCGGTTCGATCGCGCCATCCAACTCTGGGATGGCAATCTGCAACGCCACCTGAATTGGATGCAGCCCCAGATCGCTATCCTGCCATTCTTCGGTGGTCTGAAAGACGAGCGGCAACGCCACCATATAAGGACGGTTCAATCGCTTCAGAGCATCGATCGCTTTCGGGTGATCTTGCCGAGCGGGACCGCCGACCAGCGCAAACCCCGTCAGAGAAACAACCACATCAACGATCGTTGTAGGGCTGATTCGCGAATCGTCTCTACTTAGGGGTTCGTAGAAGTAGGCATCGACAGGCTTAGAGAAATCTAAACCGCCCGCGAACACCGGAATCACCTTTGCGCCCATGCACTCCAATTCCTGCACCATTGCCACATAGTGAGCATCATCGCCCGTGACAAGGTGCGTTCGTTGCAGCACTAATCCCACGCAGGGAGCCAATGGATCTTTGAGATCGTCTGAAATATCCTGACGCGAACTGCACCAATTCAGATATTCTTTCAGATCCTCAAACATTTGTGGCGCAAGCGGATGCCAGATACCCATATCCGGATATGTCACCGGATCGCGATACCGTAGCACGGCATGCGTGCCCCCTACAGGATTGACATACTTATCCACCAACATCAGCAGGAAATTTTCCAGATTT
>JAAUSF010000214.1 GCA_012033255.1 Cyanobacteria bacterium RU_5_0 | reverse complement strand
AAAGGGCAAGCTGCTAGACGGCGATCGCTCTATTTCAGATGCACTACAGTCGATTGTGCGATCCCTTTGGAACAACGATTGAGTACGCCTTAACACCAGAGTCGAGAAAATGTGTCAGTCAGTCAGCAGGGGTGGTATTGAGGTGGAGGTTGTAGAGGGTTGAACCTGAAAGCAATGGGTATTGCACGACCAGATGATAAGTCCCTGGTATCAGGGTATCTGCACTAATCGTTTCACTTGCTATACCACTGCGAGTTGATAGTCGGATTGTTTCATCTTCAACCCCAGCGGTTCGTCCGTTGTCCCAGAATCCGTTGTTATTAAAGTCTCGGATTAAGAAGAGATCGGCATCCGCTGAAAGACCAGAAAGAGTTGCATTGAACTTTTGTGGGCTATCCACCCGAAATGTGAAGAAGTCTCGTGGATCAGTACGGGCGACGATGTTTGTAAATGAGCGGCTGGTATTGTTCAATGCTCCCAGCAGGTTTTCCTGCTCGATCGCACCATTATGGTTGGTTGGAAGACTCGTTGCAGAGGGCGCAAGGCTGGAACTTCTGCCTTGCAATCCCGAAAATGATTCTGTTTGTAAAGCGCCTGCATTTTCGGTTTGAGCTTGCAGGCTAGATCCGGCATTTGTCCATACATTGGCGCGATCGAGAGCCGATGTGGATGCATTATTACCAAAATCAAACATGACTGTAACTCCTTGATGGTCAGATTGAAGGGTGGGTAGGAGAACTCCGACAATTGGCAAAAGCCGGAGTTCAGGTTTGAGGGTTTAATGGCAACGTTGAAGCTTATGGCACCTGTGGTGCTTCTAAAATCTGAGTCATAAAGGTGTTGAGCGGTTGTAACAACTCACGAACGCGGCGATCGCCCGAAATCAAGTAACCGTGATCATTGACGCAACACAGTCTCCACCATTCTGGATGTCTTGCGAGCAGGCGATTGACCAGGGCTAAGTAAGGCGTTTTCGAGTCTTCAGTTGAGGTTAAAATCAACCCAAACTGTTGATAGATTTTCATTGCAGAGCAGCAAATCCGCAGGTAAGATAATGCCGCCAGTTGAAACGGAACGTTGCGATCTTGCAGTCGTTGCTGAGCGAACATGAGATGTTGACGAATGGGCTGCAAAACGATAATGCGCTGTAGTTCGGGGACTTGAGTTGAAATTGTCATGATCGTGCTCTCGTAAGTAGATTTAGGTTGGTTAAGGGAAGCAGTTAAACATAGGCAATCATTGAGTTCTATTGCAGATAGTGACGGCTATCCAGCCACTCAAAAACTTCATTCTCTGTCATGCAATAAATGGTTCTTCCAGTTCTAGAGTCGTAGATTTCCCAGAACACTTCACCATTGCGTCCCTGTACTTGAGTGATTTTGGGTTCAATAATTGGCTCTGCTAAAAGGAAGTCAAATAGAGCATCGGAAGCTTTGGTTAACCAGAATGTGAACTGTTTGAAAATGGGCTTTTTGGCAGTAGATTGAGCGGTTTCAAGTTCGGGGTGAGTATGGGCAATCATGATCAGTTCTCCAAAATAGTCAGATATTGTTCGGTAGCGTTTACTCACAGCAAAGCCAGCGCCCCTCTTCCTTGTGGGAACCAGGTTGCAACTTGACTGGAGCCATTGCGCTCCGAAAATTGAAATCGTTGAAAGCCTTGTGGTTTCTCGTTGTGTGGGGCTTGTTTAACCTCACATTTACAAGATACAGAGCGTGCTTGAACTTGTCCTTACAGGAAAGTATGCAGTTGGAGTATGGAAGATCTTGTGACAAAGTATGGTGCTACCCCAAAAAGTATGGTTTGATTTTCGTTAAATCCTCTCAATGTGACTAAAGCAATGGAGTTTGAGCAGGCAAAAGCGATCGCCAATAATGCCATCCTTACCAACGCAGGCAGACCCCTGAGCGAAGCTGAAATCGCGATTCTATCGGCTGCCTGGAATGATCAAACCTATGAAGAGGTGGCAGATCGCTCTGGCTATTCACTCAATTACCTACAACGGGATGTGGGTCCCAAATTTTGGAAGCTGTTGAGTGCCGCCTTCGATCGCAAACTCAGCAAAACCAATGCGCGGGGCATTTTAACGGAATCAGCCAGCCACCTGCAAGGAAAGAGCGATCAGCAGCCCGCTGAAGCTAGCAGCCTAGAGGCGGAACCGCTTCATTCGCAGTCCCGGACTGGCTCCCCGCCTCAAACGCAGGTCGATTGGGGAGAGGCGATCGATATTGGCATCTTTTACGGGCGCACGGATGAACTGAAAACGCTGGAGCAGTGGATTTTAGGCGATCGCGCTCTAGGTGAAACAGTTACCCAACCCTGCCATTTGGTGGCGATCTTGGGCATGGGTGGCATGGGCAAGAGTTCCCTGGCTGCCCGGATAACCTATCAGCTTCAAGACCAGTTTGAGTTTGTGATTTGGCGATCGCTGCGAAATGCGCCGCCGCTGGAAACGCTGTTGGCAGAGTTGGTGCCGTTTTTATCGAATCAGCAAGACCTCCAGCCAAAGCCAGAACGGTTAGTCCATTTGCTCCGTTTCCATCGCTGTTTGGTGGTTTTGGATAATGTGGAAACAATTATGCAACCCGGCGATCGTGCCGGACATTACCAACCAGACTATGAAAACTATGGCGATTTCTTTCGGTTGTTGGGGGAATCGTTTCATCAAAGCTGTGTGCTGTTGACCAGTCGTGAAAAACCCGCCGAAGTGGGAATGCTGGAAAGTTGCGATGGCTGGGTGCGGTCGCTCTCGCTAGCTGGCTCCTGGGAAGCATCCCTGGCATTAATTGCCGCCAAAGGCTTAGTTGGCACCGAAGCTGAAAAACATCAACTCTGCGAATTCTACAATTGCAGCCCCCTGGCATTGAAAATTGTCGCGGCTTCCATTCACAGTTTATTTGATGGGGAAATTGCCCCCTTCCTGGCAGAAGAAACAATGGTGTTTAACGGTCTGCGTCGCCTATTAGACCAACACTTTGAGCGGTTATCTGATCTGGAAAAAACCATCATGGTTTGGCTCGCGATTAACCGCGAATGGACTTCCATTCCAGAATTAATCCATGATATTGTGCCGCCGATTTCGAGAGCCAGCTTGTTGGAGTGCCTGGAATCTTTGACCTGGCGAAATTTGGTTGAGACGCGATCGGGCAAATACACCCAGCAACCCGTGATTATGGAATATGTCACGGAGTATTTGATTCAGCAAATCTTTAATGAAATGATGACGCTGAACTTATCTCTATTTCGTCGTCATGCCTTAATCAAAACCACTGTTTTAGATTATATCTATGGCAGTCAAATTCGATTGATTTTACAGCGAGTTGCTGTCCAACTGCATGATGCCTTTCGTAGTGCTGAACAACTCCAACAGCATTTTCAAGCTGTGCTACAAGAGATTCGATCGCTACAAACTCCCTTCTTTGGCTACAGCGTTGGCAACCTGATCAATCTCTGTCTCTCCCTTCAAATTGATTTAGCAAACTATGACTGGTCTCATTTCAAAATTCGCCAGGTTAACTTCAAACGAAAACACTTTGCACGACTGAATCTTGCCCATGCCGAGTTCAAAGATTGTCGATTCACCCAAACCTTTGGGGGCATTTTGGCAATGGCGTTTAGCCCAGACGATCGCAGGCTGGCATTGGGCAATAGCAACGGCACGATTCGTCTGTGGCAAACTGCGTCGAACCGCGATCGCGGGTTGGTGCTCGAACAACCGCTCGTGGATCTGGTTGAACATACAAGCTGGATTTTATCAGTGGCTTGGCATCCCGATGGACAACGCCTGTTGAGCAGTAGCGATGATCAAACCATCAAACTCTGGGATGGGCAGACGGGACAGTGTTTGCAGACATTTGTTGGGCATCAACGATCAGTTTGGTGGGCAGCCTGGAGTCCGGATGGCACCCAAGTTGCCAGTGGCGGGGGCGATCGCACCATTAAGCTCTGGGATGCGGCAACAGGAGACTGTCTCAAAACTTTCCACGGACATCAAAGCTTAGTTTACAGCGTCGCCTGGAGTCCCGATGGCACTACCCTTGCTAGTGGCGGTGAAGATCAAACGATTCGGTTATGGGATGTGGAACGAGAAGAGTGCCTTAAAACCATCACGGTGCAAGAAGGGGGATGGGTGCGGCGGGTGCTGTGGAGTCCAGATGGGACGATGCTTGCCAGTGCCAGTACCAACCTCCAACTCTGGGATGGCAAAACAGGTCGACTGTTGCGAACGCTGATTGGGCATTCCATCTGGATTGATTCTCTGGCATGGAGTCCCGATGGTCAGACGTTGGCGAGTGGCAGCAGCGATCGCACCATCAAGCTGTGGAATCCGCTCACTGGAGATTGTCTGCATACGCTGCAAGGACACCACGACCTGATTTGGGCACTCCACTGGAGTACAGACAGTAGCACCCTGGCTAGTGGCAGCCACGACCAAACCGTAAGGCTCTGGAATCCAGAAAAGGGGCGCTGTCAGCAGATTTTGCAGGGTTACACCAACTCGATTAGATGCGTCACATGGAGTCCAGATGGTCAATATTTGGCAAGTAGCAGTACGGATAAAAACATCCGCATTTGGGATGCTGAAACTGGCCAATGCCTAAAAACATTTGCTGCCCATCAAGCCTGGATCTTCTCGGTAGCATGGCATCCGATCGCCCCATCAGCATTGAGCAATGGTGTGACAGGAATCCTTGCCAGCGGGGGAGCAGATGCCGCCATCAAACTTTGGGACATTAGTACAGGGCACTGTCTGAAAACGCTATCTGGACATACCAGTTGGGTGTTTTCGGTGGATTGGAGTCCCGATGGGCAGCGCCTTGCCAGTGGCAGCAGCCTCAACGATTTAACGGCAAGGATCTGGAATCCCGTCACGGGTGACTGTCTCAAGGTATTAACAGGGCATCAAAGCTGGATTTGGTGGGTCAAGTGGAGTCCCGATGGCAAATGGTTGGCGACAGCAGCGGACGATCGGATGGTTAAGCTGTGGGATGCCCAAACAGGCGAGTGTTTGCAAACCTTGCACGACGATCGCCAGTTGGGAGTTGCGCTTGCCTGGAGTCCCGATAGCCAAAGGTTAGCCACCAGTGGCATTGATCACACCATTCGCATTTGGCATACCGAAACAGGGATTTGCGAACAAGAACTGACGGGACATGCAGCGTGTGTCTGGGCGACTGCCTGGAGTCCGGATGGTAGTTGGTTAGCCAGCAGCAGCGATGACGGCACAATTAAGCTTTGGAACTTGCACACCCATACCTGCTGCCAAACTTTTTGGGGACATGAAAGCCGCATTTGGGATCTTGCCTGGAAACCCGACAGCATGATCCTTGCCAGTAGTAGCCTGGATGCCACGATTCGACTTTGGGATGTCCAGGCTGGAGAGTGTGTGCGCGTACTCAGGAGCGATCGCCCCTACGAAGGCATGAATATCACCGGAGTCACGGGCATTACAGACGCGCAAAAGACAACGCTCAAAGCATTAGGGGCGATCGAAGAGTAGCCATAGAATAGTTAGACGATGATAAGAATGAGCACAATTTTATCTGTTCGTCACCCAGCTAACAAGTCGATGAAGCGGACGGGCGATGAATTTCGATTGGGATGTCGAGGGTACTTGCCACCGCTTATCTCGGTTGTTGGGCGGCTGACTGTTACCCGAAACTTTGGTTTACGATAGTGTTACCCCGCAATGAACGGCAGACTATGGCAACAAAACCAACGACGAACACCACTGATCCTACAAGCACTAAGCATAACGCACCTAAGCGACGTAGAACCTCGGCAAAGGCAAAGACTAGAAGCACTAGCAATAAAGCCACCAAAGGTTCAGCTAAGAAGGCTTTGAGCCGGAAGGAAAGGCTTGAGTCAGTTAGAAAAGCAAATCAGGCACTGCTAAAAGCTCTAGAATTAATGTCACATGCCCAAAGTGACATTTGATACTAATATTTTGATTTCTCGCAAGAATCTCCAGTTACCAGATAGCTTCTATATGTCTGTTGTGGTGCTTCAGGAACTTGTCGCGGGAGCAGAAGATGAGACAGCACTCAAAAGCTTAACCGTTGCTTATCGAGAGTATGAAAAGTCTGGAAGGCTCCTTATCCCGACAGCAGAAGATTGGTGGCTTGTGGGGAAAGTTGTTTATGCTTTGCAAAAAGGATTAAAGTCTCAGAGAGATGGGCTAACTCCTAAGATGTCTGCTGATCAAAAATACCGAATAACCCATGACGTTTTAATCGCTAGAACTGCCAAGCGAGAAGGAGTGACAGTGGTTACAGACAACATTAAGGACTTCGAAGCTATCCAGCGATTTTGCAATGTACGTCTTATCAGTGGAGACGACTATTTTAAGTCACATTAAGTTTTCACATTCTGATCTTCGATAAGATGAAGATTGCAACCACAATTCCAACGATAATCAATGGCATCCAATCTTGCGCTTTTTCCTGCGCCGATCTTTGAAATTTTCCGTCAGCGATTTCTTGAACTACTTGTTTGCATATCGCTTGATTCTGCAAATCAAAATTTTGCTTAATCGTACCTTGAACACAGATAAGCTTGGATTGCAACTGCCGTCTTTGCACCTCAATTTGAGGTGCATCTTTTGCTTGGTCAAGCTTTTTCAGTTCTCGCTGTATAAATGTTTGGGCTTCGTTTAATTGATCGACAGTAACTTCAGTCGCTAAAGTTTGATTATCTCCATGATGAAGAATCATCAATAGTGCGATTACAAAGACTGTTATTCTAGCTGTTACCGATAGTTGCATCCTAGCTCCTGCTCTAAATATCAGTTTGGTTCTGCTTCAATCCAGCCCTTGACAGTCTCTATAGGTACGCTGACGAAAGGATTATTAGTCAGTACCTTGGCAAGTTCAATACCTCCTGCCTTCACTGCGCTAATAAAGCGTTGTTTAAACGTTGGATCAGTCCTCGCTCTTTGTTGTAGTTCCATTTGTAAAACAGTTTGTTTCTGGAATGTACTGGCGTTTGGATATGTCTGGGATAGATGATATAGAATTCCTTGAAGCTCTTCGGTCAAATCTTCATTTTTAGAATTATTGACGAACACAAAACCTTTATTTACACCAGCACCGATGAGAAACTGTTTGTAAATGTTGTTTAAGCAGTTTTCGGCTTCCTCGTTCGGCGGTTGTTCGTTAATCGCCGCAGCATCAACCGAATCATGACGACATACACCATCGCTTCATGATTTTCAGGCAAG
>JAAUSF010000061.1 GCA_012033255.1 Cyanobacteria bacterium RU_5_0 | reverse complement strand
TCGTCATTGTGTTTTCGCTGCAAATGGTTCAGCTATTTTTAGCTCTCCATCGCTATTACAGCAACAGTTGGAAGCGTTCATTCAGACGGCATCGATTCAAGCATTTGCGATTCTGAATCTTCCGTTTATTTTCCTGCTTATAGGTGTGTTTTTGGTTGTTCAATGGTTGCACCAGCGCCCGTTTCATACGTTAATCAGTGCCGATCGATCGATTCATCTCAGACGACTAATGGCTGGATTCGTTGCCTGGTTTTTGTTGTTAGCGATACCAACGGCGATCGATTATCTTCTGTTTCCGCAAAATTACATCTTCACATTTGATTCCTCTCAGTGGTTTGTGCTGCTCCCGATTGCCCTGATTCTGACACCCCTGCAAACCTCATCCGAAGAATTCTTCTTTCGAGGCTATCTGCTTCAAGGATTAGGATTGCTAACTCGGCAACCGCTCATCTTGATCCTCGTGACTAACGTGCTATTTATGGTGCTGCACTTAGCCAACCCAGAAGTTCAGCGAGGGTTTGTGTGGCTGGCGCTATACTACTTTTCGCTAGGGGCATTTTTGACCCTGTTCACGCTGAAAGACGATCGCCTTGAACTGGCACTCGGCATTCATGCCGCTAACAATCTCTTCGTCGTTCTATTTTTCAATGCCAAAGATTCTGCTCTCCCTACGCCTTCTGTATGGACGGTGAATGATGCAGGCGATCCAAGATTTTCACTCTTGCTCTTGCTAGTGCAAATGGGAGTGTTCTACTTTGTCTTCTTCGGCAGACACCGAAAGCCCGCTTCAGTCAGTTGATATAGCTGTAGTCAGCTAAGTTAGGACAGGGACATTTTTGTGGGGCGGCGAAGCCGCCCCACAAAAATGTCCTAACCAATAGGGCTATCGCTATATCAATGAGCGTTGAATGGCGATCAGTCCAGTACATTAGTGGAAATCAAAATGTTCTTCCCTAATTCTTCCCTCTTGATCTCTACGATTGAAATCATCAAGCAATTAGCTCTTCTCAATTGCTACACAGAAGGAGGATGTTCGATGAAAGCTTATGAACCGATCAAACTTAATTCTCATTCCAAAGCAGAATCAAAAATTAATTCATCTTATGTTCAATCTTGGATGAATAAAGTATGGAATATCATCGCAGATCTGTTAGTTCCCAATACTGAGCCACAAATTATGCAAAAACGCGATCGTAACGGACAAGACTGGTGGTATGTTTATGATCCTCAAACGGGTGAATCGGCTTGGTTTACGTCTGAAACAGAAGTTAGAGCATGGTTAGAAGGATGTCTTCTACAGAAATCAGTCTCTAATCTAAATCATCGAAATCCGAAATAGATACTTTTTGTAAGGGCGAATGGCGGTTCGCCCCTATGGATGATGCGATAGATAGTGTTTTTGGAACTTGAATTCCAAGCAAGATGACTCTGGCTGCCATGAACAGCGACATGGCTAACCATAACAGGGCATGACTGTGAGACTGCCACGCGACGATCGCCACGGGTGTAAATCCAATGAGTGCCGCCATTAGAGCCGCATTCCGGAGGATTGCACCTTCGGCTAAGCCCAAGAAATAGCCATCCAACATGAACGCGATCGAGCCAAAACCCAAGACGGGCAAGAGCCAGGGGACATGGCGATCGATGCCGTGCAAGATCTCTGCATGATTGGTCAGAATGCCGAATAGTGGCTCTGGAAATAGGATGAATAGCAGTGAAAATGTTACTCCAACCAGCAAACTGGCTTGTCCTGATAGCCATAGCAGGGGTATAAGTTGCTCATAAGTCCCTTTCCCTTTGAAAATCCCTGTCAAACTTTCAGTTGCGAAAGCTAAGCCATCCACAAAATAAATAGTCAATGTGACGACTTGTAGCAGTACCGCATTTTCAGCAAGTATCATTGTGCCCATCGCCGAACTGAGGCTAGTAAAGGTCGAGAATGCTGATAAAAACGCCAGTGTCCGGATGAAAATATCTCGGTTCAGAATTAGCGAATCTCTCAGGGCAACCGGATCAAGCAGTTTTTTAGCTACCGATCGCACGTCTTTCCAGCGCACCGCTTGACCGACCAAAACTAGCCCACTCATTGCCATCAGATATTGACTGATCGCGGTTGCTAATCCTGCGCCAGTGCTGTCCCATCCACATCGGACAATCAACCAATAGTCCAACAGCACATTGGCTCCATTCCCAACGATCGCCATCACTAACACTCGACTGCTTCGCTCCTGCCCCAAAAACCAGCCGATCACAACGAAATTAAGCAGAGTCGCGGGGGCTGCCCAAATCCGAGCATCGTAATAGGCTTGTCCTGCTGCTTTCACATCAGGCGGTGCGTTTAGCAAAAAGAACCCCAAATCGCGCAAAGGCTGATGCAAAACGAGAATGAGCATCCCCAGTCCTAAAGCCAACATCCCGTTTCGCAGACCCGTCAGTAATACAGCCTCTCGATCGTCTCGTCCAACCGCTTGAGCCGTGATGCCAGTCGTACTCATCCGCAGAAAGCCCAGAGTGCGGTAGATGTAATTGAATAAAACGGTCGATAGAGTGACTCCGGCAAGGTGATAAATTTCTCCCAAATGTCCCAAGAACGCCACGCTAACGAATCCGGCTAAAGGCACCATCAGGTTAGAGAGAATGTTGACAACTGCCAATCGAAAAAATCGCGGCAACAGAGCATCCGGTTCAGCATTCCCCATTCCCCATTCCATCACTAGACACCTTAAATGCTTACTCTCCACCCAACTGATCCAAAATTTTGATCATTTCCTGCTCAAAAACGACTTGTGCCCGATTGGTACGTCCGCCAATGTAGAAGCCTTCCTCCGTTTGCAATGCCCAAATTTGGGAATGCGACACATAGCTCATGATCACGCCTAACATCAGTAGACCAAAGCCCAAATAAACGATCGGAATTCCTGGATCAGCTTTGATTTGCAAGCCCGTACTGCCGACCACTTCGACGATCGCCAAAGTCACGCCGTTTACCTCTGTAGACATTCCCTCTCGCACGGTCGAAATCAGCTTGCCCTCAGTGTCATACACGAGCAAGATGCCTTGTAAGTCTTTTGTGACAATCGATACGCCATCACTCAAGTCAGGTTTGATCGGAATCCACGTTCCCCATAGGCGTCCGGTTCCTCCCGTTTCCAATGGTGCCATTGGCAGTTGCAGTGTTGGGCTGTTGTTGAGGCGAATCCGCAGTGCGGCGATCGACCAATCTGCCTGATAAAGCGTCACCCCTTTATGGCGCAGGGGTTTATTGACATGAATCGTTTGGCGATCGACTTCATTGCCTTGTTGATCTAAAACAGAGAGATCAGAGTAAAACTGATCGATCGTGCCGTTTGGCGTGTAGTCAATCCAGAAGCGATTCACCTTAACTGACCAATCTTTGGGAATCTGTGCGGCTGCCCACGGTCCCGCATCAAAGATATTTTGAACTCGAAACGTTGCTCCACTGGGAACCATTTCCTGAGCAAAGAAGCCTGTCATTGCCCCGACGATCGCCCCAACTAGCACAATCAACATCGCCGCATGAACCACAACGGGGCCTATTCGCCCGATAATGCCTTTTTGAGCATAAAGCTTGTTTTCTTCCTGGAAAATCTTGTATCGTCGTTGTTCTAAAAGTGGTCGCAATTGGTCTAGCGAAACGCGATCGAACTCAGCACTCAACGCCATCTTTTGAAATTGTCGAGGCTGACTATAAAAATTCCAGGTGCGGGAAAACCAGCGCAGTGCGGGTAACTGGCGCTTGAACGTGCAAGCCGTCAGGCTAGAGCCAAACAAAATCAGCAGCGACAAAAACCACCACGTCCGATAGACATGATCCAATCCTAAAATCAAGATCACTTTCCAGGTGAGAAAGCCAAACAGGGCAGGATGTTCGGGATAGTTTGCCTGATAAAATTCCAGCGTTTGCCCTTGCTCAATCACCGTGCCAAAAATGCTGAAAGCCGCGATCGTCAACAACAACACGATCGCCAGCCGCAAATCTGCCAGCAAGGGAATTAGCTCTCGTTTGAAATATCGCTGAAGCAGCCTTCTTAAGCTCAATGATGGCGTTGAAACTGTCTCAGGGGAATTGCTTTCTTTAGGAGGATTCTCTAAAGTCATAAATAATTAAAATTTCCAAAAATTACCGTAGGGTGGGCACTGCCCACAGAATAAAGGGCAAAGGACGAATGACAAAAGACAAATGCTCATTCGCTTAAAAACTGCCACTCGGAAAAAGCCGAAATAGCAGTGAAAATACGCCAAATCCTACTAAAATCGCGCCGCTCGTGGGTGTAATCCAACCTGACCATCGCCGCAATTCCAGCAGTTTCTTGATCGAGGCGGTAAAGGTGCCTGCCAGAATCAGAGGCGCAACGTAGCCTGCGGTGTAGGATAACAGCAACACGCTACCGACGATCGGATCTTTGGTTGTGGAGATCCAAGCCAGTAATGTCGCCAACACCGGAGTACTACAGGGAGATGCTACCAATCCAAAGGTCAACCCAATCAAATACGATCGCACTCCTTCTGGCAAATCCTTCGAGATCCACTCCATGCCGCCCCAATTGGGCAACTGCAACGGCAAGGCTTCTAATAAGTTCAAGCCCATTAGAATCGCAATCGCGCTCACAAGAATGGGCAACCCGATGCCAACTTGACCGTACACTTTACCAACGATCGCTGCTACAATTCCCAACGCCGCCAATGTTGTCGCTAAGCCGAGGGCAAACCACGTCGATTGTACGGCAGCCTGAAGCCGACTTCTCGTTTCGTAGCCGCCAATATAGCCGATCGTGATGGGCAGCATCGAAAGCATACAGGGCGTGAGACTGGTCAGCAGCCCTGCCGCGAAAATCACACCAATGCTGACGATCGTTAGATGAGTCAACTGAGTGGACACTAAAGCATCAGCAAAATGCTCTAGCTCATATAGCCGAGTTTGCAAGGTTTCCATGATACTGAAGAGAGAGCAAAGCTCATGTTAGGGTTTATGAAGCTTCCTGTCCCATTGTATCCAAGGCAGCTAATCTACAAAACATGAAGGGAGTCGGGATTGGCTGGTCAATTAATTGGGTGTCGGGATGGGGAATCTATGGCACTAATTTAACGCTGCAACTGGCAAAACGAAAGCCATATCACCCCCTCTGGCTGATGCCGCCAACCGTTACCCTGGATGAACTGAATCCGCTGCATCGCGTCTTTTTTCAGCCCATCTTCCAAGGACAACAAGACCTGCTCAATCTCCTAAGCAACCCCCAGAACAAACAGTTCTCCTGCGACTTCACGATTCTCTACGCAATGGGTAAAGACTTCGCGCCTAGTTTGCCACATATCACAGGCAAAAAGCGGATAGGCGTGGTTTTTTGCGAAGATAGCCGCCTTACTCCAAACGCAATCCAACAGGCAAATACCTACGATTTGATTATTGCCGGATGCACTTGGAACGAAAAGATATTCAAAAATCATGGATTGAAAAATGTCTGTAAGGTGCTGCAAGGCGTTGACCCAACCCTGTTTCACCCTGCACCCAAATCCAATTTATTTGCCGATCGCTTCGTGATCTTCTCAGGGGGCAAACTGGAGTATCGCAAAGGACAAGATATCGTTGTTGCCGCATTCAAACACTTTCATGCCCGTCATCCCGAAGCCCTCTTACTCATTGCATGGCATAACTTTTGGGTTAAATCAATGGCAGGTCTAGAACAAACCGGACATGTGATTGGGCTACCCAAAATCGACTCAAACCGTCGCCTCCAAATCGGGGAATGGCTCATCGAAAACGGCATCCCTGCCCATGCCATCATCGATTTAGGAATCGTACCAAATCACCAAATTGGGCAAATCTTGCGAGAAGCCGATGTCGCTGTCTTCCCCAATCGCTGTGAAGGCGGCACAAATTTAGTGGCGATGGAATGTCTGGCTTGTGGCATTCCCACCGTCCTATCCGTAAACACTGGACACCTCGATTTAATCGACGACACCCATTGCTATCCACTTCATCATCAAGGCAAGGTGTTTCCAAGCGGCTTCTTCAACAGCGTCGAAGATTGGGGAGAATCCGATGTTGAAGAAGTAGTGGAATGTCTGGAGGAAATCTATCGCGATCGCCAAACTGCCCAACAACGCGGACATCGCGCCGCCCAATTCATGCAGAATTTAACCTGGGAAAACCAGATCACCCGACTCCTTGCTGTAGTAGACGATTTGCTGTAAGCGGAGTGATGGAGTGATGGAGTGATAGAGCTACAGAGTAATGGAGTAAATGCCAACCCCCTCTCCCCCTCTCCCTCATGGTTTTAGGGCAGTCCTCTTAACCCTTTAAAGCTACTAGGGCTAAAGTCTGAAAAGCCAAAAACTGATCTTAAACAATCAGCCCTCACCCTTCAGCCTTCAGCCCTAGCTCAATTAAACAGCGATCGTTCAAACGAACCCTACGACATCGCCTGAATGATGTAATCGAAGTAAGGAGCCGCTGCAACTGCATCTTCATCGCTGAGCAGATTCAACGCAGCTTGCTTGAGGCAGCGAATCGACTCAACCATGCCAGGAACAGGGACATTCAAAGAGTTATACATCTCTCGAACGCCAATCAAACCAATTTTTTCGATCGGTTCTTTGTCACCAGCCAGCACACCATACGTGATTAGACGCAGGTACCAGCCGTAGTCACGCAGGCAAAGGGCACGTTGCTTATCGCCATAGGCGTTGCCACCAGGAGCAATAAAATCAGGACGCTTCCGCCAGAGTTGCTTGCTTGCCTCTTGAACAATTTTCTTTTCGTTCTCTGCCAGCGTGGATGCAATTCGCACTCGCTGTTCACCCGTTTGTAAAAACGATTTGATGCTATACAGTTCGCCGCTACTAGGGTAGCGAAGTTCTTCGTCGGCATTGAGGATAACTTGGCTAACTACACTCATATATGGGGATGACTATTGCGGTGATTCAGCTATCGGTCGTATTTTAGCGAGTTTCGGGGACAGAGAGGAAGGGATGAAGGATGAAGAGTGAGGGATAGAGAGATAAAGGGCATAATAGCCATATCCCTTTCGGATAGGGGAGCAGCCTCCTGGCAGAAATGCTAGGGGGCTTTCAATATCAGTTTCAATATAGCAGCCCTAAATCATTTGTAAGAAGGGGGTGGAGGGGGCACTGCCCCCTCCTTGGGACGAAGTCCCCAAACCCCTTTGGGTTTTCTCACAATTGATTTGGGATTGCTATGTCAGTTTCAATATTAGGAGGAATAAATCGATCGCTCCCAACTTTTCTCCCGTCAAAAAATTTATTGAGTGCGTTACGCTCTCCGGAAGCCAGGGAATTCTGAACTTAGTAGCACACCATTGGACGTTGCCCCGGTAGCACCTATCGGGGTTTTTCTTTCAAGTTTTGACTACCAACACATCAGGGCAGGTTTTTAAGACCCTGGCTTCGCTTTGTGTCTTTGTGTCTTTATGGTAAAGCCATAGAAACTATAATCGATAAATACAGGATTGGGCGAGGGAGACGGGTAGTACACCTGCTAAGCTGAACCCTATTCAATTGACACCTACCAGTCCTCAGTATCCTTGTGGGATGGGCATCTTGTCCGTCCACTTAAGCAGACTAAATGTGGAACAACTTATTCTCTCGATCGCCTCTAAATATTACGGTTTTGGTTGGGTCTGAATCTATGGCTGGTTCTCTACGTCGCTATCACATCACTACGTTTGGTTGCCAGATGAACAAGGCGGATTCCGAACGCATGGCAGGCATTCTGGAAGAGATGGGGTTTCAGTGGTCAGATGACCCCAACCATGCTGATGTGATTCTCTACAACACCTGCACCATTCGGGATAACGCTGAACAAAAGGTCTATTCTTATCTAGGTCGGCAGGCAAAGCGCAAGCATGAACAGCCTGCTCTAACGCTGATTGTGGCGGGATGCGTCGCGCAACAGGAGGGTGAAGCACTTTTGCGTCGGGTGCCAGAACTCGATCTGGTGATGGGACCTCAATATGCAAATCGACTGCGAGATCTGCTGGAGCAAGTGTTTGATGGCAATCAGATCGTGGCGACGGAACCCGTTCACATCTTTGAAGACATCACGAAACCCCGACGAGATAGCACCGTGACGGCTTGGGTGAATGTGATTTATGGCTGTAATGAACGCTGTACCTATTGCGTCGTGCCAAATGTGCGGGGAGTAGAGCAATCGCGCCCTCCAGAGGCAATTCGGGCAGAGATGGAAATACTTGGACGGCAGGGTTATAAAGAGGTGACACTGTTAGGGCAGAATATTGATGCTTACGGACGCGACTTACCCGGAGTGACACTCGAAGGTCGCCATCAGCATACACTGACCGATTTGCTCTACGTCGTTCATGATGTCCCCGGAATCGATCGCCTCCGCTTCGCCACCAGCCATCCTCGCTACTTTACCGAACGCCTGATCCACGCTTGTGCTGAACTGCCCAACGTCTGCGAACATTTCCATATTCCCTTCCAGTCGGGCGACAACACTATTCTTAAAGCGATGGCACGGGGCTACACGCCTGGAAAATATCGTCGCATTATTGACACCATTCGTCGCTATATGCCTGATGCCGCCATCAGTGCCGATGCGATCGTTGGCTTTCCCGGCGAAACCGAGGCCCAATTCCAAAACACCCTAAACCTCGTGGAAGACATTGGGTTTGATCAATTGAACACAGCCGCCTATTCGCCTCGTCCTGGCACTCCTGCCGCTCTGTGGGATAACCAAATCTCGGAAGAGGTCAAAACCGATCGCCTGCAACGCCTCAATCACCTTGTGGCAACTAAAGCGGCTGAGCGATCGCAGCGTTACCTCGATCGGGTTGAAGAAGTCCTTGTGGAAGACCAGAACCCCAAAGATCCTGCTCAAGTCATGGGACGGACTCGCGGTAATCGTCTGACCTTCTTTGAGGGCGATATTCGAGAACTGAAAGGAAAAACGGTGCCAGTTCAAATTACAACGGCACGGGCATTTAGCTTGAGCGGAGAGGCGATCGTTACTCCCCTAGTCTGTGCATGATGGGTGCCTGATGTTAGACTGCTAACCAATTGAGGCATTCCGTGTTTGCGATCGTTCAGGATTGAGCATCAGACCACCGTGTTAGTCGCATTTTTCATCGTTGTTCTCGGCTTAACTCCTTCCCTAATTTCCATCTGGCTGCTGCGTCAAGCCGATGCCAGAGCGCAGGAACGGCTGCGGCTAGCGATGGAATCCGTTGCCAATAGAGGACTGCCTGCGTTGCGTTTGCCACCCGATCATCACTATGTTGAGGGTACTGGCTACATCATCGGAGATTTGACGTGCCGTTTTAATGCCCGTTCTAGCTACATTCGCTGTGCGGTTAATCCGATTGGTCCCTGTCAAGATTGTCCGCACTATCAGCCAAAGCCGCTCCGCGCTGAATAAGCTGAACCCTATTCGATCGGCACATCAAAAATTGCCAGAATTCTTGTGGGACGGGCAAGATGCCCGTCCACTTGTGCAAACTAAATGTGGAACAGCTTAGCCGTTCTATGGAGTGTCTCCCGGACGAACAACCCGCAAGCGTCGAGTGACAGTGGTGGTTCCATCGTCTCGGATGATCACCGCCGAAACCCAACGAGTATCAGGAACCGCAGGAGCAATCCCGACTTTGAATAGCCCACCTGAAGCAAGAACTTCTAAACTGATGGGGGTAGGAGTAAAGTAGCTACTTGGCTGGACTCGTTCTTCTAAAGCGGCTCCAAGTAAGATCCGATCGCCCAATGGCTCCTGCACAATGACATCAAATTCAAACTGCTGCCCGATCGTGACTTGCTCTGGCAAAATCACCTGCACTGTAGGCGGATTCTCACCCGTGGTCACAAGGCTTTGCTCAGCTAAAATTTCTTGCTGCACGATTTTTTGGTTTTCAAAGCGTTGCCGTGACGTGATGGTTGCCGTGAGTTTGATTGTCTGTCCGTCCGCCGTTTGAGTGCCGATAATTGTGGTGGTGGTTTCTGCCACGATCGCCACGCCATCCTGCTCCCAAGAATTTAGCTCTGTTGCATACGTTAAGTTTGGATACCGTTCCCACAATGCAGTCAATGTTCGCTGTAAATCGTCATAGGTCAGCCCATCTGATGTCGTAAATTGCGGACTGAAGAAACTCATGACGGTTTGCAGATCTTTTTGGTTCGCTGCCACATCAATCTGTGCTAAAGCGTCTACTAGCTCAGGAGGCGCATCAGCCTGAGGTGCAGTTGTCTCAGGTGCAGTTGTCTCAGGTGCAGTTGTCTCAGGTGTGGGTGTCTCAGGTGTGGCTGTTTCTGGCGTGATAGTTTCAGGTGTAACCGTTTCAGCCGGAGGATCACTCGGAGCCGATGGATTTTCGGTTTGGGCATTCACCCCTCCTGCCCAGCTAATCAGGACTCCTAGCAGCAACGATGGCACTAGTCTCATGATTCGAGGCAGATTGCCCTGAGACGGCTGTCTGCGCGGCTGAGAATTGGCAAACTCTTTAGAACCAAAGGGCTGAGCGGTGAGGTGGTGCATAAGGGATTAGGTTGGAATCAACGACGCGATCGGTAGTTAATCATCAGGATTATAGGCTAACTCAAATAGGCTGATGTTATTCTTAGTGCTTGGCAGTTTTTGGCTTGTCAGGGAGGTACATCTTGGTAGATACAACCCATTCGCCCCAATCTTCTCCCCCAAAACTTTTGGTTGCAGCAAGCGGTACTGGAGGGCATTTGTTTCCCGCGATCGCCACTGCCGAGCAATTGCCGGACTACCAGATTGAATGGTTGGGCGTTCCCAATCGCTTAGAGACAGAGTTGGTGCCCGATCGCTATCCCCTGCATACGATTTCTGTTGAGGGGTTTCAGCAGCGATTTGGATTAGGCACATTGAAAATTTTCAGTCGATTGATCGTAGCAATCTGGCAAGTGCGGCAACGGCTGAGTCATGGACAGTTTCAAGCCTTGCTGACGACGGGGGGATATATTGCGGCTCCGGCGATTTTAGCGGCTCGTTCTCTGGGGTTGCCCGTCATTTTGCACGAGTCGAATGCGCTACCCGGAAAGGTGACTCGTTGGTTGAGTCCGTGGTGCAGTGTGGTGGCGATCGGCTTTGAAGCGGCGGCTCAGTATCTTCCTCGTGCTAAGACGGTTTATGTTGGGACGCCCGTTCGATCGCAATTTCGCACAGAGCTTCCCCCGGAGGCGTTGTCTGATCTGCCAATTCCGCCTGATGTGCCGCTCATTGTGGTCGTGGGTGGCAGTCAGGGCGCAGTGGCCGTCAATCGGTTGGTGCGTCAGTGTGCTTCAGCTTGGTTTGAGGCGGGTGCCTGGATCGTTCATCTCACCGGAGACAATGATCCAGATGTCAAATCACTCAGCCATTCTCACTATATTCCTCTGCCCTTCTATACCGATATGGCGGCTCTATTACGACGAGCAAATTTGGCAATCAGCCGAGCTGGAGCCGGAACCCTCACTGAACTGGCGGTCACTCAAACACCTGCCATTCTGATTCCTTATCCCTATGCGGCTGACGACCATCAGACTCATAACGCGAAATCGTTTGCCGAGGCAGGTGCGGCGCAAGTCTTTCAACAAGTGGATCTAACTCCCGATCGTTTGCAAAGTAAAGTATTGTATCTTTTGCAATCTCCGGATTCCTTACAGCAGATGGCGGAGGCAATGGGAAAATTGGCGATCGCAGACAGTGCTGAACGTCTCGCTTCCCTGGTCAGACAACGGGTTACAAATTAAGTAGGGGTGAAGCATTCGGCTCAGCATCTTCTGAAATGACCGAGAAATCGTTTGCTGGATGTTTTGTCCCTGACTGTAAAGAATGGTGGAGAGCCGATCGGGTTTCTAGGATAAAGATTCTATGATCAAAGTATAGAAAGGGAACCGAAGTCTAGATTCTTTTACAATCAATCCCAATCTAGGCTCTCAATAGAGATTACAACGTAGAAAAATAGGCATTTAGCGATTAGCTTTGAGGTGCATTTTCAGGTGTAAATTAAGGCTTTTATGCTCGTTGGTTTTGCCGATCGCTTGTAGCTGAGTGCTTATTGCAGGTTAGTTGCCAGTTAGGTGGATTCGGTCAAAATTTAGTGACTTATGAGGTTGGCGCTATGATTACTCTCTTCAAGATCGTGACCAATGCAACGCTATGGATTCGGAACATGCTTCAATATGTTGCTGAAGCAGCCTCGCGGATTTTCAGCCCCAATCAAGATGAATATCCAGATGTTGGAGTACAGCCATTTGACGGAGATTCTTGTTCTAAGTGGATGTAAATTTCGGTTCTGAAATCAAATTTCAGGCGATTGAATAATCGGTTTCAACGGCAGTTTCTATTAACCAAAACTGGGGAGTTCATTAACTCCTCTATTTCTTTTTCAAAGAGATGAGCAAAATTTTATGCATCACACTCATCATCGCCATTTCCCGCCCGCATCGATCCTAAGAGCGTTTGGATAATTACACATCGACTCGTTCCATTCTCATTAGGAACTTTGACATTAATAATGATTCGGCTGCGCTCAACCTCACTCGCATTGCTTTCATCAACGGTGCCGTCAATATAGCTATTATTCAGCATATTCAGGACAACGCCATCGCCATCAAAAGCAATACAATCTTCATCGCAATCAATCCCATCTACGGCTCGTCCATTGGTGAAGGGAGGTAAAAAATAGCCATCGGGCGATCGTCCCGAAGTCTCCCCAAGTTGTTGAGTTTGGAGCGGCGGCTCATCATCTGGCCTGTCCAAACTGATCTTCGGTGGATTAACCTCCCGATCGAAATCCACAAACATTGTGCTTCGAGTCCGGATGGCTTCGGCTTGGGCTTGCCGCAACGCTTGTAGAATTTGATCTCTTGCTTCAGTGGCACGGCGGGTGTTCATGAATCGTAGCCACCCCGGAGCCGCGATCGCCGCTAGAATCCCAATCATCACCATGACGGTAATCATTTCAACTAGCGTGAATCCGGCGGTAGAGTGCTTTCTGGGAAATCGGAATAGCATGGTTCGACTCCAGATTAGACGATTTTCAATGGGTGATTTCAATGGGTGATTTCAATGGGTGAAGGCAAAAAAGGGGCGATCGGTTAGCTGGATTCCAAGCTAGTTCGCAGGACCTCGACCCAAGATTCCACGGGTCAGCACATTCGTTTCTAGGGTGGGCAATGCAGACGGACCACTGGGATCGTTTTCTTCGTCCAATAAAAAGCCTGGTCGATTCCAAACATTCCCGCGCAAAAATAGAGTGACATCCTGGTTTCTGACAGTTGTGTTTGGAATACTCACGCAGGCATAGAAACTGTCCTCAGCTTGGTCGTCGCTCGTTGAGGGGGGAGAAGGAGAAAGGGCGTAGCCTATATCTGTTGGGTTTGTTGGGTCAGCTTGTATACATGGATAATCATCACTGGTGGGATCAGTCACTAAATCCTCGCCCTCGTCCACGAAGTCCACCAGAGTGACAGCGTTTCCACTCGGTCGTTCGGTCTGGCGATTGGATGCCCCTTCTCCTCTGACAGCAAAAACGGGCCATTTGCCGAAACTATTGTTGTACAAACCTGGATTGACATAACCTGGGACAGGATCACCCTCGCTATTAAATTCAGTCAAGGTATAGCGAGTGATTCTAGACCTGCCTTGCCAAGGGGTGTCATCGTCATCCTCAGGTCTTTCAACGAGTGAATAGACCACTAGCGCATACGACGATCCGGCTGCACAGGAGACACCACTATCGGCTTCATAGTCACCATCAGCGCAATTTTGCTTGACTTCCTCTGGATAAGGGTGCTGCTTCCAGAATGCGAGAATAGGAATACTATCACTATCAGCAGAACTTAGGCTTTCAGGTAAGTAGGGAATCAGGTCTTGCAGCCCATTTACTCTCACTCTATTTTCCCCCTCTCCTATTTCCCGTCCTTGTCCCCCATAGACATAGACGGCTTCTCGGAGATCGGCACTGATATAGTCGAGCGCCATTTGCATTTCGCGTTGGGTTTCCGATCGCGAGGCTTCCCGTTGGTCAACGCCTGTCAATTCGGCGACGATGAACATTAAACCCGCGATCAAGCCACCCGCGATCGCCGTCACCACCAAGAGTTCTGGCAGTGTAAATCCGGTGTCGTGACGATGGGAAGCCGCCCAAAGTCGTTTAAGTCGAGAAAGCAGAAACAGTCTAGTCATGATTTTGCCCCCAATTGATGATCCCCTGTATCTGGTTTAATTGTTTGACTCACTCAAATACACCTTGGCAGGTTTCGATGTTTTCAGCCTGATCGCCCTGGTATTCGCAAAGCGTGGAGTCACTATCACTCCAGGAGATATTGACATAAAGGACTGCCAACGGTCTTGTTAGCTGTCTGCCATCGCCACTGGTGAGGGAAAGAGAGGCTTGGTCTGCCCGAAGATTATTCAATTGGTTCTCGCTTTCAACGTTTGTTGTTGGGTTACGAGCCGCCACGCTTGAGTAGACACGCACCGCTAAATCAAAACCCGATGGTCTTTGTTGACCTGAATCCTCAGCGATGGATGTTCGACCTTCGGTGCGAATCACCTGCATAAAAAAGTCGGCACCACAATCGCCATCAATATCCACTTGCACGGCTTCATCTCGACTCGGAAGCGATGTTCCGGGGTAGATGTTGCACTCTTGATCGGGCGACTTAACTAAGTTTGAAATAGTGCTGGGGACATAGGTACGAAGTGCATCGACATCAACAACAGCAGGCAGTTTGTTTCGCCTATGATCATCGCGAACGACGAGGGCACGAATTCGATCGACTTCTGCTTGAGCCACTTGGAGGGCTTGTTCGGCACGACGAGTCTGGACACGGGTCGCAGACGCAATCACCAGGGGAGGGGCAACCGCCACGATCGTCAGTGCCATCACCGCGACCGCCATCAAACATTCCAGCAGCGTGAGTCCTTGTTGAGAGGAGTTGGCTTTGCCAGCCCTGCCTCTGGCGCGGATCAACCCTAACATCAGGCGACTTATTGGGTGGGGCGGGGAGACGGGTGTTGACATGGTTCCTTGTGAGGTAGTGGAGGGAATCTCGGTTTTTGGAGAATGGGTGATTGGGAATGAGGGGGCGAACATTCTGACTATGGGCTACAACGATCGGGGTCATTAGCACAACGCGCCAGATTTTCGATGTAAGGATCGTCGGCAGGGGGTTCGCTGTAGAATTCGCTGCGGGTCGAGTCGGGCGATCGGAAGCGTTCGGCAACGGGTCCCGGAGGAGCATACTTTAAGCCGACATCAAATCCCCAGAAACGAGTCGGGGGTTCATAATAAGGTATCCATTCATTTGTACCTATGCCTGGAGTTGGGACAGGTGCGCCAGGTTCCCAGCCTTCTTGGTCAAATGGAGCCGTCGCGTAGGTGCTGAAGTTGAGTTGCAGGAATGCTCCAGAGATATAAAGCCGTTTGTTTCTCCAGAACTCAATAAAGCGCGGGAAGTTCTGTAAACCGCCGTAGGGTTGCCCCTCGCGAGATGGAGTGATACCACTGACCATAATCATGTTCATCTGAATGCCGTTTTCGGCTTCGATGGACTTCCGCTGATTGATGCGGGTGTTTCTTGCCGCGTAGGTGCCGTTAACTGAGCCTGGACCAGAGAACTCAACAGTTTGTAGGCTACCAGGATTACCCCGTAGGATGAGCGGATGTCCGGTTCTAGCCACCACGATCGGCGATTCTCCTTCAAGGAGGTCAGAACTAGTGACTTCTGCCTTCCACAGACTATCAATCAAGTTCGATCGCACCCAACGAACCGCCCCTCTGACTTGAAGTGATGGAGTGAGAATGGGAAGGTTGCCATTCAGGTAGGATGTTTTGTTGCCGCTGTTGATGCAACCGTAGCGATCGTTGGGCGTTCCCCAAGTGGTAGGCAGATCACGGTTAAACCCTGCAACGAATGCATCCTGGATACTGCCATCGCAGAAGTTAGGCGAGAGGAGGGTGACAGCATCCGCCACGATTTCAGCCGATCGCCATTGATCGCCAGTTGCACTAGAGAAAGTCACATCGAGATCATCAAGGGTGCGATCGTAGAAGTTGCTAAAATTATCTCGCAGCCGACCATCAGTTCCCTCGAATTCCTCCAGGAATTCGCCATTTGAATTATTAGGGAGCCTAATTTCTGCGGTACTACCGGGTGGGCGGTGCAGGTTAAACGCTCCTTGAATGTAAGCCGGATTGTCGGTGACAAAGGAGATGCCTTGCCGATCTTTGGTGTTGGTGTCGTCGGTGAAGGCTCCTCGCCAGAGGGCAGCCCCTTGGCGCAAGCGGAAGCCATTCGGACGGCGATCGGGATCGGGGAAATAATCGACTGGCTTGGGCGTGATATCATTCTCGGAGTTGAGGGGCGGATCATACGAGTCAATCGCCCGCTCGTTGGCAGTCTTCATTTGACATCCCGTAGTTCGGATTTCCAATTCCGTATTGCAATCTTCCCAATCTGCCTGTTTCGGTCTGACGATGTGTGCTTCAGACACGGCATCTTCTCGAAAAGCATAGACAATGCCCGTCTTGGGCAGCCAATAGTCGCCCGTATAGGCACTGCTTCTCCGCAGCAGATCAAGGTCAATGTCTAAAGTGCGGACACTCAGCAATTCTCGACCGTTGTAGAAGGCGGCATCCTTGAAAGGAATCCGATAGAGGCGTCCTCGAATCGGGAGGCGATCGGTTCTGCTCGTTGCCCGTGAACATGCCGATAAAAGGGTGTTATTAGCGTCAATGGCATTGTTGGGACAAACTTTGATGTAGTTGAATTTGAAGTTGTTGGGTGTACTTCCGTTGGTAGTACTCTCAAACGGCAACGTCCAGGGTCTTTCGGTGCCCAAGCCGCCAAGTGACAAAGGATCAAGTGACAAAGGACGAGCCGCAATATCCGCAGGACGTACTAGTTGGTAACGTGCATCCGTATTGCGATCGAGGATATGATTCGCCCAAGGCGGCTCAATGTCTTCTGAGTCTCGCACTCTAGTTTCGGTGTCATCGATTATGTCGAAGTGTTCTGGCAGGAAACCTTCAACACCTCCAAGATAAGCTGCATCCACAGCACCTGGCGTCGTCGGCTTGTTTTTAACGGCGTCTGGATTTCTTGTTAAAGAGTCGGGCAACTTGGCGGGGAAGAGGGAGTAAAGAATTGGATAGCGCGGTCGTGTAGAACATAGACGAGTGAGGGGTTCTTCGGATATTACAGAACCTTTAGTGTTCTCTTCATAGCCCCATTTGTTACAACTGCCCAGAGGAGCATAGGAGAATCGATTTCCATCCCCCTTATACTCTCCTTCAAACCCCCAGAGCCGATCGCGGGCAACCTGCTCTTTGGTAATTATTAGTTGCGCCAAATGGATTTCTTGAGTTAACTGTGCCTTAAGCGATCTAGATGGATTAGTCGGATCAGGATCACTATTTGCCAATGAATCGCGCCACTGCTCTAGCAATCGGACATAGGTTTCAGGATCGTTGTTTTTCTTTTTATCCCAAACCAGATTGTTCATATCTTCTCCAAAAGTTAGCGATCGAACCTCGGTTGGAATTTTAAGATCTGTTGGAACAAGGGTAGATGCAGGGATGGGCGAAAGGCTTCCATCAAGGAACCAAGCATCCAGAGCGCGAATATGTCCTCGCAACCCTTGCCAATAGCGATCATTTGTCTCATCAGGAGTAGGCGCGGATTCGTTTGCGTAACCAATCAATTCAGGATGCCTAGATTGTATCAACGAGTAATCCAGCTTTTCCAGGTAGTCGAGGTTATATGCCAACATGCTGAGCATACAGCCTGAAGTATGTAACGTTGTTAGATCCGCAGGGCTTAGCCTCTCGTTACCCATCACCTTTGCAAGCACCTGTCGCAGGACGGAGAAATCTCCCCACATTGTCATGGAGGGGTGCGGATGCACGGTTTCATCCTGTACTGGCGGGAAAGACGGTGCGCCGCCATCCGGATCACCTGTGAAATATGCCAGGTTTGACAACGCCTTAAACAAGTCGCTAGAGGGGTTTGTAAAATCGTCCTCCAGACGAGGAGGAATCGAAAATTCCCAGGCGTTGGTGCCTCTGCCTCGGAAGAAATCGCTGATGATACTGCCACTGGGATAGCCAGCAATTGCCGTGTCGAAGCCAAGTGCCAGATTTTCAAAAGTTGCACTCTTGTCTAGCGTTGCAGCCGTGCCAGGATGAACCGTAGTTGCCAGACAAGCGACCGGATAATCGCGGCTCCCAGAGCTTCCATGATAAACGGCGGTTGCCTGGATCGCTGCCAGGTTATCCCACATATTCTTACGTTGCCGCGTTTCGTTGCAGCGATCCCCCGTACAGCCGTTCTCCCAGGGACGCAGCGGTTCCTTTTTGCTTGCATTATCACCGAGAATTCGCTCATTAATGCTGTTGCCCGTTGCTGGACCACCCCAACCTGCCGGATCGCCCAATTCAAGGCGTTGTCCCACAATTAGCCGCAGTCCTTCAAATCGTGCCCGTCGTTCCCAATAGCCATCTAAACCAAACACATTGCTATCCGATTCACCGGGAGGTGGATCACTTCCGACCAGAATGGGATAATTAGAGTCGCCTTCGGCAATCTTGTCTCCAACCTTCAACGAAATATCTTCCCGATTTTCTCCCCAACGAGGTTTCGGACCCCAGCGATTGTCTGCCCGAAAAGTATCGTCTACGTAGGGTTGAGACACGGGTTCGTTTTGCAACCGCCTTTCTTGCAGGAAGCTACCATTCCAAGTCCCAGCTTGTTGATCACGAGGATCTCCGCTGGCGATCGCACGGCTAATCGATCGATCAGCCGTTTGTAAGACAACAGGATCGAGAGCAAAATCAACTGGACGACCATCAATTACCGAATCAGCCGTTTTACTCAAAATAGTCCTGTCGTCCTGAATTGGCTCTTGCCCGTCGCCGGCCCAGAGGTGAAATTTCCCATTTGTGCGAGTTTCACTGTCAGGGTCATGACTATTATCCCGAACACTCCCCGCAATATACTGTCCTTGGAATTTAGGTGGGTCTTCAGGGGTAGTTGGCCGCTCTATCTCACGGGTTGTGATTCTAGACGCCTCTTCTTTGTAGAGGCAGGAGTCTGGAGAACTGACCATATACCCAGTGAAGCGACCTGTGACAAACAGGTTTCCTTCAGTGTGCATGGCTCCGTTCCAGTTGAACTGCGGACCGGGGAAGATTTCTAAGTCACCGCGAAACCAGGCTGCCCATTTGAACCCTTGAATCGCCTGTCGATCTTGCTGTAATTCCAGGGTGGTGACGGTGCGATTCGCGTCAGGAGTAGCCGGATCACCATTGGCAGCACGTAAGCATTAATCTGGAAGTTTTTTCGCAGCAGCGTCGAATCATTTCCGGTATCAGCAAACCAGCCGCTCTCACTGACCACCGGAATGGCACTCTCTTCATCACCAGTATCCCGTCGGCAGAGTGAATTCGTCTGAACTGCATTACTCAAAGGCGCATTTCGCACGACGAGATCCTCTGCGCGATCCACAATTTCTGCTGCCCTTGTGTCCGTTAGATCTTCGGCATCGGGCGCTGTGAAGATAATAGAATAGGCAACCTTCACATCTTGCGGATCGTCAAAGCTACCATTGCCGTTTTGATCTACGCTATAAATCCAGGCATTATCAACTGCACCATCCTCGTTGATATCAATGCGCTCTTCAAGTGAACTACCCCCACTTGGAGCAAAGGTGTAAGGATCGGGGCCGTCAGCAGGAAAGCGAGGAACGCCATTTGTACCATCGTTGAGCATCATGCCCAACAGTTGATTTTCAGACGGAACACCGCCAAACCGCCGATCGCGCCTGGAGTTGAACATAAACTCAATTTTGGCTTTGGCGCGATCGATCGCCGGAGTCGCGGCATTGTAGATGACTCGCTGCTGCCGTTCGCCAATGACCTGCTGTGAACGAGTAAACGTGCGGTAGCTAATCGCACCCACAGTCAACGTCACCACCAACAGGAGCAAAACTGTCGTCGGCAAAACAAACCCCGCTCTAGAAGCAAATGGGTTTCCGCCAGCGACAAGTAAGCCGCGTAACAGCCAGCTAATCAGTCCTTTTGTTAAGGTTCGAGTCATCTTATGAATCTGCCGGAAAAGATTCTGCATGACTCTGAGAAGGGTTGGAGTTGACATAGTTGTCTTCTTGTCAAGGGATATCTGGGAGAAACACCAAAGTTAAAATAACGAGAATCTAAACCATTCAGGCTAAAGAGCGATCGTGAGTGGTAAAGCCGTTTACTTGAAGTTCATAAACTTATACTGAGTCATCACCGTCTTAACAACTTGAAGCCTCCACATCAACCGAGAAATTGCGAATAGGGAGATCACGGGCAACCATTCGATCCAAATTTATCTTTAGAGGATGTTTAAAAAGTATCCAATCGGCTCTGAAGTAGATGCTAGTGGGATGAGTCCAACAAATCAACCGGATGTGTCCTAGATTGCCCAACTCCTCTAAAAAAACGATCAGGATGCGGCTTTTGGATGGGTATTCGTAATAATTTTATGAATTTTGACACTCCTCGGCGTAAACGCACGAGGATTCTTGGTTCATCGTCCAACCGTAACCCCGCAGGATTGCTCCAACAAAGCTAGAGGGTCGAACTCCCCAAGCGTAGACGTTCCCCTGTGCCCCAGGGTACGTAGCCCTTTTTGCAAGATATTAATTGCCGCATTGTGATCTCGATCTGCTCCATATCCACAATGAAGACAGACGTGAGTTCTTACACTGAGCGACTTGTTAACCGTTTCGCCACAACTAGAGCAATGTTGACTTGTATAGTGAGGCGCAACTGCAACGGTTGCCTTTCCATACTTCCGACCAAAATGCTCTAACCATTTGCGAAACGTTGCCCATCCTGCATCACTAATCGACTTAGCCAGATGCCGATTCTTCACTAGCCCTTTCACATTTAAGTCTTCATAGGCGACCAAATCGTTAGATTGGATAGCGGAGTATGCCAGTCTCTTGCAATACTCTTCTCGCTGCCGACTTACTCTTAAATGCTTCCGAGCATATCGAACTCTGGCTTTGTGATAGTTGTTGGACTGAGGTTTTGCGCCTTGGCGATACTTCTGCGACTTTTTGCGATTGGCACGATTGAGTTGCTTTTCTGCCTTGCGGTAGAACTGGGGAACCGGTTCAGTATTGCCTTGCGAGTCGGCTAGGAAATACTTCAACCCCAAATCAATCCCAATCGCTTTTTGAGTCGGAGTCGTTTCAATCAAGACATCCACTTGAATGCAAAACTGGCAATAATAGCCATCTGCACGTTTTACCAACCGGATCCGCTTAATCTGGTCTGGTTGATAAAAGTTCAAGTCTCGACTGCCAATCAACTTCAACTTGCCAATCTGCTTGCCATCAGTAAAAGTGATTCGCTTCCGCTCTTCGGACAGCTTCCATCCAGATGTTTTGTACTCCACCGATCGACTGTGTTTCTTGAACTTTGGAAACCCTTTTTTCCCCGGAATCTGTTTTTTGCAGTTATCAAAAAACCGTGCAATGGCAGACCAGGCACGTTCTACTGACGCTTGACAGGCATGAGAGTTCAAGGCTTCGACAAAGGGGAATTCAGACCGCAGTTGAGTGTTGTAGCGATACAACTCTGCTCTGCTAATTCCTTTGTTATCCATCCAGTACCGCAGGCATTTGTTGCGAACAAACTGTGCTGTTTGAATCGCTTCATCAATGGCTTGATACTGATTAGATTTTCCTTTGACCTTAAACTCAATGACAATCATTTTGACGCTGATGCTATTGGCGTAAAACTACTATAACAAATAAATTGGCAAATACAAAAAGTTGCCCTGGAAGGGCGAGGCTTGAGACCCAGCTTTTCGGTCAAAAGTCTATCTAGAGTTAGAGCTAGAGTTCCGATCGCTAATACTAGTGGTGGATGTGTTGAGATTAAACATCCTCCATAATTCTGATATATGGTATTCAGCAAGAGATAACATTATCCAATTGATAGAAATGAGCGAAATAAGCGTTGCTCTGATTGAAGATCATGACTTGACACGGGTTGGTTTACGCACGGCGTTGCAGCGTCAAGCGGGGATTCACGTCATTGGTGAAGCGCCAAATGCCACTCAAGGTCTGAAAATGCTGGAAACCTCGAAACCTGACGTGGCGATCGTAGACATCGGTTTACCTGACATGGATGGAATTGAGTTGACCCGTCGATTCCGCCAGTTCCAGAAGGAGCATGAGGACACCTCAACAAAAGTATTGATTCTGACCATGCATGATAGCGAAGACTCTGTATTGGCGGCGTTTGCAGCAGGTGCAGATTCATACTGCATGAAGGATGTCAGCATCGATCGGCTGACTGAAGCCTTGCAAGCGACTTATGGTGGCAACTCATGGATTGATCCGACGATCGCTAGCATTGTGCTGCGGCAAGTTCGGCAAACGGCTCCATCGGCACCGATCATTGATGAATCGAAGACCGTCACGATTCATGCAGTCGAACCCGAAGTCGAGCAATTGCTTGAAAACGCGCCTCTCACCGAGCGAGAACTTGAAGTACTGGAGCTGATTGTGGCTGGATGCAGTAATGCGGCGATCGCTGAAAAGCTTTACATCACCGTCGGTACTGTTAAAACTCATGTCCGCAATATTCTTAACAAGCTCTGCGCTGACGATCGAACACAAGCGGCTGTATTGGCATTGCGTTCTGGTTTGATTGGTTAGAGCGGGAATGAATGGGTGATGGGTGATGGGTCATTTTCTTGTTAATGAGGGAATGCTGGATTCAATTACCAATTAACGCGATTTAACGCGATGTGCAACTTTAGGGCTACAAGCCTCGATTGTTAGTGGGGTAAGCATCTTGCCTACCCCGATCTGGATGGGCGAGACGCCCATCCCACAAGAAATATAAGCAAGTTGCACATGGCGTCAATTACCTATCCCCCATTACCCATTACCCCTCATCAGCATTGCGTTGAGTAATTTCCACGTAAATGTGTTCTAATCGCACAGGCTGACGAGAGATTGAATCAAGCGGGATGCCATCGAAGTGAGCAATGATTTCTTTCAGTTCGAGGGCTTTGGGGAGCCAAAAGGCGAGATCGCTGCCATAGCGACGGTGAGGGAAACCGAGGGTCTGGGCGCGATCGATCGCCTTTTCTTCGTCTGGGGTCTGAATGGTTAAAATCTCTTGAGCAGGAATTAGCCGCCGCAGTTCAGGTAGACTTCCTTCGGCAACGATGCGTCCCTGCTTGAGGATGCCAATCCGTTGGCACAGTCGCTCTGCTTCGTCTAGGAGATGAGTGGTCAGTAGGATGGTCATTCCCTGGTTTTGCAGGTGTCGAATCAGTTCCCAGATTTCGTAGCGGGCTTCAATATCAAGTCCGGTGGTAGGTTCATCAAGGACAACGAGTTTGGGCTGGTGGACAAGAGCGATCGCCATACTCAATCGTCGTTGCATTCCACCGCTCAGGGTTTCTGCCGGACTTTGAGCGCGATCGGCTAACCCAACAGCGGCTAAACACGATTGCACTTGCACCTGCCGTTGTCGCTTTGACAAGCCATAAATTTGGGCAAAAAAATTCAAATTCTCTTCGCAGGTGAGGCTCTTATAAATCAAGTTTTCTTGGGGAGCTACTCCAATCAGAGCTTTTGTGGCATCCGATGCAGGTTGATTGTGAATTAAAACGTTGCCACCATCGGCGTTGAGCAGGTTGCAGAGAATGTTGATTGTGGTAGTTTTACCAGCGCCGTTTGGTCCGAGTAAACCATAAATCTGTCTGGGGGGAATGTGCAGGCTCAAGCCTTGGAGAACCGATCGCTGACCATAGACTTTCTTCAGTCCTTCAATCCGTAGCACAGCGTCATAGTCTCCTTTCTACTTGCAGCATTCGATTATAAGATAGCCATCCTCCAGCCACCATCAGCACAGCAAATATCATCAAAAACCAGAAGTGGCTGGTAATATCGACAAATTCATCTCCATTCGCGGCTACGTTAGTTAAAGCTTCATTCATATGATAAATCGGATTAAGTTTTGCCAGTTTTAATAGGGTTTCGGGAAATAGCGAGGCGGGTAAAAATGCGCCGCCCAAAATCAGCAGAGGAACACCGAATGCAGCGACGAGTGCATTGACATCTTCGGTGCGTCTAGCAAGTTGGGTGCCAAGAATGAATCCTACTCCAACATAAGACAAGATACTGAGCAGAATAATCAGCACAATCAGCAGAATGTTTCCTTGAAATTGGGCACCGAGGAACGCTGCGATCGCCCAAACAAGTAGCGTTTGCCCAATGCCGATCGCGCTGTGCGCCACAAAGATCCCCAAAAAATACGATACGCCGCTCAGCGGTGAAATAAATAGCCGCTTCAATGTTTGCTGTTCTCGCTCAGATACAACGGTCGCAACGCTGCCGCCCAGACAGCTAAAAAACAAAGCGGCTCCAACTAATGTAGCCGGTGCTGCCTGTTGAAAGGCTTGTGCAGTTTCCAGATTCGCTCTTTCTGCTAAAATCATGCCATTTAGCAATAACACCAAAACTGGAAAAGCACTCCAGAATATCAGGCTACGTCGCCGTCGCCATAACTCAAGCAAAATTCGTTGTGCGACTGCCACTGTCTCATGCCAATACTTCATTGAAACTATTTAACGACGGTTAGATTGCAAGCGATGCACGATCAAATACTGCCAGGTTAATATGCGGTTGTTTCTTGAATTCTTTGATGTAGACGCAAATTTCACTCGCTCTAGGTTAATATCAGTGATCGGTATTATTATTTCCCCTACATTCTCACAGATCGTTGATTTTCCTAAAAAATTACAAAATATCTTCGACTTCTGAGAGTTTGGGCGTAACGTCAAAGTTTGATCAGAATTTGAATCAAAACTCATGACGACTCAAAACGGCCATTAACCCTCTGTAACCCTTTGTGCGACTACCCCCGATCGATCGAGTATTCATGAATCAGTTACCTCATTTATCCCCCCATCCCAAACTGTCCCGTCGAACGGTACTGAAATTGTTCGGCGTTGGAGCAGGAGCAGGATTCCTCGGCTATTCGCGATTTACCAAACCTCAACCTGCGATTTATCATCAAGATGCGCTCACCTTACCAAACCGATTGAGCCAACCCCGGCACGTCGTGGTGGTTGGAGGCGGATTAGCCGGACTCGCTTGCGCCTACGAATTGAGCCAACGCGGGTTCAGTGTCACGTTACTAGAGCAAGCGGCTCAGCTTGGCGGTAAGGTTGCCAGTTGGGCAATCCAGGTTGGCGATGAGTCGTTTCAGATGGAACATGGCTTTCATGGCTTCTTTCCGCAGTATTACAATCTCAATCGTCTGGTTGATGAGTTGAACGTGAGCCAAAATTTTCGTCCGTTGCAGTTCTATTCGGTGGTATATCGCGATCGCGCCTATCAACCGGAAGTGTTTCGTCCTAGTCGATCGGCGTTCCCCTGGAATATTGTAGATCTCGCTGTTGCTTCAGAAAATCGGTTGCAATGGGGATTGAACTTGACCAAATGGGAACATTGGCAGGTCTTTCGCGAAATCACTGGATTCCACCCTCAGAGAAGCTATCAACGCCTCGATCAAATCTCAGTTGCCGAGTGGGTTGAACAAGATTTTCCTAAAGGACTCTACGATCTTTACTTCCTGCCGTTTGCCAAGTCTAGTTTGAATGCTCCAGATGCCCTCAGTGCGGCTGAACTGATGCAGTTTTTCCATTTTTATTTTTTGGCAACCCAGAGGGCTTAGCCTTCCAGGGAACTCGCCAAGATATGGGCAGGAGTTTGGTGCAGCCGATCGCCCAAGCGATTCTCGATAGCGGTGGTAGAATCCTGACAGATGTGACGGTTAGCCAGATAGACTGGCATGACGATCAAATGGCTGCTCTCACTTACCATCAAGGTTCTTCTGGTCGATCTGTGCCATTTTGGGCGACAGCAAATCCTATCCTCAATGCAAATGCAACCTCAGATAGCATTCGCTTTTTATGGCGCGGGGAATGACGTTTACGCCGTTCAGAATAATGATGGAGAAGCACTGTCGCTGACTTGTACTCATCAAGGTTGCACTGTCCAGATGGCTGAAAACGGAGAATTCCATTGTCCTTGCCACGGGGCTGTGTTTGATCAACACGGACGTGTAATCCGTGGGCCTGCTCAACATGATCTACCCCGGTTTAAAATTTCCCAAATGCAAGCCGATCGCCTCCAGCTTGTTGCGGCTTCCACTGATTTAGCCGATCGCTCAACTGAAACTCTCCAAGCCGACTACTATGTTTTTGCGACGGATGTTCCGGGAGTGCAGCGATTGTTTGGAGAAATGACAGGAGTGCCTTTGACCATTCAGCAGCAGATTGAGAAATTGGCGATCGCTGATCCGTTTGCCGTTGCTCGGTTTTGGTTCGATCGCGGCTTTCCCTGGGACAACAGCGATTTTACGTCTCTTTCTGGCTATCGTCTCACAGATAGCATCACGCTCTATCACCGAATTCAGGATGATTACATTGCTTGGGCAAAGAAAACAGGTGGCAGCGTCGTAGAACTGCATGCTTACTGTTACAAAGAAAAGGAATTTCCCACACAAGCTGTCTTGTTAGCGACCTTTGAACAAGAACTCTACGAAATTGTGCCAGAGTTGCAGGAAGCCACTTTGCTCCATCGAGAACTGGTGAATCAAAAAAACTTCTCTGGGTATCCGCCTGGAAGCTATGCCGATCGCCCTGAAACCTGTACCACTGTTCCCAATCTGCTATTTGCTGGAGATTGGGTAAAAATGCCGTTCCCTTGCGGCTTAATGGAACGAGCCGTCAGTAGCGGTTTATTGGCTGCCAATGCAATCCTGCAACGGGAAACGATTCAGCGTCGAGTTCTATTCTCGGTGAAGCCACAGGGAGTGCTATCGACATTCACATAACTAGACGTTACGCGGGATGGGCATTTTGCCCGTCCAATTTCCATTAGATCTAGATAGATCCAAGCCTACCTCGCACTGAGACAGAGGTGACGCCGATGCAAACGACACAAAACGAAAGCTTTGAATCTTCCCAATCCCCGCTGCATTACCAAGATTTGCGGCAGTTAAGCATTAACCCAAACCACTGGTATGGTGTGGCTCAAAGCCGTGACGTAAATGATAAACCGATCGGGATCACCCTTTGGCAAAATCAGATTGTCCTGTATCGCACTCGTAATGGACAAATTCAAGCGTTAGCCGATCGCTGCCCACATCGATTTGTCAAACTCAGTCGTGGGCAAGTTGTAGGCGATGAGATCGAATGTGCTTACCACGGTTGGCGGATCAATGCTCGAGGTAACTGCACGGCTGTGCCATATCTAGCTGAAAACCAAAAATTGCCATCCTGCCAGGTTTATCGCTATCCTGTCTTAGAGCAAGATGGATTCATTTGGGTTTTCCCTGGCGATCCGGCTCTGTCATCCCAAATCCATCCGTTGAGTGTTCCAGAATGGGATCATTTGAATTACATCACAACTGTTGCAGTAATTGATTGCAAAGCTCATTATTCGTTTCTGATCGAAAACCTGATGGATATGTATCATGGACATCTGCATCAGGATTATCAAGCGTGGACAGATGCAAAACTAGAAAACTTACATGAAAATGGCGATCGCGTTGATGCTCATTATCAGGCACAGAGCTATTACCGCATCAATAAAATCTGGTCAATCTCTCAACTATTCTTTCCGCAGTTGCGTCGTCTTCATCCTGAGCCACTAACCGTTAGTTATATTTATCCCCATTGGGTTGCAACACTTGGTACTGACTTTAAAATCTATTGCTTGTTTTGCCCTGTCAATCTCATGCATACTCGCGCTTATCTCATTCATTTCACGTCTCTAAATGCGTTTCATCGCTTGCATAAATTACCGATCGCGTTCCGTCGCTTTGTGAAAAATAGTTTGTTCGGTTCAGCCCAAAATTGCTGGATGGATTAGTGGAGCAAGATATAGTAATGCTGGAAGATGAGCAACACGCTTATCTTAATCATCCAGAACGCCCGCATGAACTAAATCGATCGTTGATAAGTGTGCAGCGATTGATCCGATCTCAAGCCGTGGGAACATGCGATTAATTTAACTCGAAAGGCTCTACTCTCATTATTGTGAAAAGTAGAGCCTTTATAATTGAAATTAAGACTTGATGCTAAGGGAGTAGTGAACGGTTACTAAGACGATCGCCTCCGATAAAGGCGTGGAATTGCTATATAGAATCGCTAGTGCGACGGCTTTCTAACTCAATAGTATGCATTTTCTCTTCGTGCTTTGCGATCGCCCAAACAGCATGAATACTACCGGGTAGCCAGCCTAGCAGAGTCAATAAGATATTGATAAAAAGCGTTGTACCAACACCATATGTGAGAAAAATACCCACTGGTGGTAAAACAATCCCAAGAATAATCCGAAGTAGGTTCATAATACTTTTTGCACGTCCGTTTTCTATCGATACTTTTTCATTTTCCTGTATTTACTCGTTTATTACCTCTATCGCAAGGGCTATTCAAGGCGTTGAAAGTGGATCACTCTCTGGATAGATGGGTGGTAGGCTTTGTAACGATAAATTGTAACTATCTGGATTAGGTTGAAGAAAAGAGGTTAAAACGATGAGTACAGAAGATAGATTGAAAGCAACGGCTAAAAATGTTGAGGGTAAGCTTCAAGAAGCGATCGGTGAAGTGACGGGCAATCCTGAAGATAAGGCTGAAGGTCGGGCTAAGCAGGCTGAAGCTCAAGTCCGTCATTCTGTTGAAAATGTGAAGGATGAAGTGAAGCGGGCGATCGATTAGTGGCAGTTTTCTGACTAATCCTTTCAGGACATGCTGTGTCTTCACATTATATAGCTGTAGTCAGTTAGGTTAGGACATGGACATTTTTGTGGGGCGGCGGAGCCGCCCCACAAAAATGTCCTAACCAATATGACTATGGCTATATTTTTAGAAAAAGAGGGTCTAGCCTTAATCTAGACCCTTTTCGTATCGATTCATGTGGATAGATTTGTTACTGACTAAGCTTGGACACCATTATTGACTTTTTCGATTCACGATCGTCTGGCATTTCACCTCTCGTGAGCCAGTTAATCATCATTTGTTTCAGCGCAAGATACATAAAGGGTG